>JAUSLB010000013.1 GCA_030646655.1 Deltaproteobacteria bacterium
CAGGATGCTGAAAAAGTCCGGATTCATGTCATTCTGATGGAGCGTAACGACCGAAGAGAGATCCTGTTCCTCATCTCCTTAAACCTTGATAGTTATTTTATCCATCCTTATAGCCGCTATCGCGGCCCTGTGCTGCCTTATCGCGAACTCCTTTACATTCCCGTCCCCGTTCTTGGAGATCTCGTCCCACAATGTCCTTTTCGAGAAAAATATCCTCCCGCCGTGATAGACGATAGTCTCGACCTGAGGGGCGCTCCCTCCCTGGACCTCTGTCTGCACATGGAACAATGTCCCGGAGTGGCTTACATTCTCGTTGAAGCCGAAGACATCCTGCCCGGCGTCATCCACATGGGCTTTCCCGGCGTCCTTTTTTTCTTCAGGCCCCTTTGCGTCCTCTTTTTTTTCAGCGCTTTCAAGTAGGCCCGATACGACCTCCTCCATATCCCTGTGCGCCTCTTTCGCCTCGTTATCGAGCATGAACGGGCGCATCTTTCTGGCTGCGGACTTTATCGATGTCCTCGAGTAGAGCACCCCTATGAACCGGGTCTCAAGGCTTAAGAACGTATTGCAGGCGCCTTTAAACGCCTCCACGACCTTTAAGTCGTCTTTCGAGGCCGCCATATTCAGCAGGAGCTTAGGCCTGTACCTCTTTATCTCCGCTATGGCGGAGGAGGCGGCCTCGCGGTCCTTTGCCGCTATCCTTTCGCAGAGGTCTGAGAAGGTCTTGACGCTGTCCGGGCTCCTCGAGTCGGTAGCCTCTTTTATCATCCCGGAGATGTCTTGGTTCTCCGAGAACAGGCGCGCGAGGCGCCTGTAAACAAAACTTTTAAGGAATACGTAGGCGTTCTGAATGGCGGCCGGCTCCGGAACAAGGACGACTATCCCCTCGTTGGAGAGGGCGAAAAAATCGAGCACATTGTAGGACGACCCCGCTCCGAGATCGACTATGATGTAATCGGCGCCGAGCCTTTTTATATGAGAGATGAGCTTTTGCTTCTGGGCGTATGCGGGGTTGGCTATCCCTAAGAACTCCCCTCCCCCGCAGATAAGGCGCAAGCCCTTTAACGGGGTCTCTATCGCGGCCTCTTCGAGGGTGGGTATGCGGCCCTTAAGGAAGTCCTCAAGGCCGCGTGAAGGGTATTTAATGCCAAAGTACGTATGGAGGTTCGCCCCCCCGAGGTCCGCGTCAACCAGTATGACCTCTTTGCCCATCCGGGCAAGCGCGCAGCCGATGTTGGCGGTTGCGATGCTTTTTCCGATGCCGCCCTTTCCGCCGCCGACCGACCATATGGTCTTTTCACCCTGCACAGGAGTATAATTATCTTTTTTCGGAAAATTGTCAACATTATTCAAGATATTAGCGGATTTATGTCTTGACAAAAAGTAGCGCCATATAGTAAAAAGTAAGTAGGAGCACTAAAAGTATAAAATTTATAACCGTGTTTAAAGGCGACGGTGCCGCGTGCGGGACTTCTCATTAAGACATCAGGTTTTCGGCTTAGTTCTCGCGGCCTTAACGGCCTTAATGATTGGCGGGTGCGGCATTGAAAATCTGGAGGACATACTTAATGCCGACAAATCGCCAAAGGCCAAGGCTTTGAGCCAGTACGGGGGCGCGGACGACTACTATGATAAGTTCTATAACGAGGTGACGCGCAGGACCCGCATGAAGGAGGGGACGAAAGATATTAAGGCCCTCGACGCCCTGCCAAAAGACCCGTTCGGGAATGTAAACTGGACAGCGGCCGTGATAAAGGGCTTTATAAACCCGAGGCCGTCGCTCGACCCGGATGTGGTGGACGACCCTCCGCTTAACTTAAACATCTTCATAGAGGCGAAGGTCCCCCTCATGTATAATGTGATGTTCCCCCATTCGATCCATACGTACTGGCTGAGCTGCAATAACTGCCACCCGAAGATATTCCTGCCAGAGGCCGGGGCCAACCCTATTTCGATGGATGAGATCTTTAAAGGCCAGTGGTGCGGCAGGTGCCACGATAAGGTCGCGTTCCCGTTCTGGCCGAGGGAGAACTGCCTGAGGTGCCACATAGTCCCGAAGGGACAGTCGCTCGATCGGGAGAGGTGGAAATAGCGCGGCTACTCAATACTTGACTTTAATCGTTTGCGCATAGTAATATTTACCCTGCCGGCCGCGCATGAGAATACCCGGCAAGCCCCTTTCCTTAAAGCCGCGCACAGGAACGGGCTTTCTGAACAAAAGGTTCCGGTAACCCCCGGAGGAAATCCATATAGAGGAATATGAAAATGAGAAAAACGCTTAAAACCCTATTGACGGTCCTGATACCTGTCCTTATTTACGGCTGCGGCGGACCGCCGCTGCCGGATGTCATATGGCCCGATCCCCCCGAACAGCCGCGGATAAAATACATAAGGGACTACAGGGGCACCCAGGACCTAAGCCGCAGTTCAATAGCCTCTGAAATCCTCCTCGGCGGCGGGGGCGGGGCGCTCTTAAAAAAGCCGATGGGGGTGTTTGTTGACGGGAACGGCAAGATCTACGTTACGGACACCGCCACTTCCGACGTCCTTATACTCGATACGTTAAACAAGAAGGGGACTACGCTTTCCGAGCTGGGAAGCAAGCTCTTTTACAAGCCTGTCGGCGTCACTTCAGACTCAAGCGGCAGGATATTCGTGGCCGACTCCCAGACGGACAAGGTCGCCGTGCTCGACGCAAAGGGGCAGATAATAACCTGGCTTGCCCCGGATGAGCCCTTCAAAGGTCCCACCGGAATCATGGCCGACAGCGAGCGCAAGAAGCTCTATGTGACGGACACCCAGCACCACCACGTCAAGGTCTTCGACCTCGACACTTTAAAGCAGATAAATACTATCGGCAAGAGGGGAAAAGATGAAAACGATTTCAATTACCCCACCCACCTGACTGTTGACGGCAAGGGAAACCTCTATGTGGTTGACTCCATGAACGGAAGGATTCAGATATTCGACAGCGAAGGCAAGTTCATAAGGTCCTTCGGCCAGTTCGGGGACGCCCCCGGCATGTTCGCGAGGCCAAAGGGCATAGCCGTTGACAGCGAGGGCCATATATATGTAGTCGACGCGGCCTTCAATAACGTTCAGGTCTTTGACGAGGAAGGCAGGATACTCCTTGCCTTCTCCTCTTACGGGAGCGACAGGGGGCAGATGATATTGCCCGCCGGGATGGCGGTGGACAAAGACGACTATCTCTATGTAGTCGACTCATGGAACAGGCGCGTGGAGGTCTTTGAATACCTCGGGGAGAAGTATAAGGAGAGGCTTAATAAAAAAGCAAAAGCTAAATAGCTGTTGCTCCAAAAAGGCCTCCGTCCAAAACGGAGGCCTTTTTATTTTAGGGCCGTAACGACAGGACATTAGGTGGTTTTTCAAGGTCAACATATTGATTCTATTGATTAATTCGGAACATGCTTTTTTATTAAATTTGTATTAATTTTTCCCTTGACAGCCTTTAATTTAGGTGTATAATGAGGTTAATTAATGTAGGTCTAAAGGTTCATGAAGGGCCTTTACACCTTGCAGGCGATGGGTGCCGCGATACTGCCGACGCAGGTGGTAGTATTCCCGGCATTTTTTTTACTCGATGCCGGATGGAGATCCAAACGAACAGTCCTAAACCTATTACAAACGGAATGAAAGGAGTCTCAGTATGAAAAGGTTTCTAACACTTGCTCTTGCGGCCTCCATGGGTGTATTTATGGCGGGTTCAGCCTTCGCGGTGGTAGGCGACCCTGCAGGCACGGTTGACACCTACTCCGCCGGCGACCCTGCAAACGGCATCGTCTCCTCAAGGCACAACCTCGGCAGCTTCTCCATGCACATCAGCACATTAGGCACGACCGAGCTCTGCGTATTCTGTCATACGCCTCACCACACGAACACAGCCAACAACCTGAAGCCCATGTGGAACAGGGGAACATCAGCCCCCACAAGCTTCACAGCCTACGGCACGACAATCGGCGGGACCACAGTCGCCTCCGCGGACATCGGCTCAACATCGCTGGCCTGCTTAAGCTGCCACGATGGCGTAACGACATTCGATAACATCGTGAACGCCCCCGGCAAAGGCGGGGTATCGGCGACCGGTTCAGTACGGGGCTGGGTATTCTCGGACTTCGGCTCACCAGTGCCCAGCAACTTGGTCAGCTCAAGGTTGGTAATCGGGCTTGACCTCTCCAACGACCACCCGATGTCAATAGTTTACAACGGCGCCGTTTCAGCGACAAACTACACCGGTTCAAGGGCGTCGCTCAGGGCCTCCAACACCACGATATCAACGATCGACCTTACCAGCGACACGGCTGACAGCTCGGTAACCTATGACGGCGGCAACCTTGCAAAGAACCTCTGGGCCGTTAGAGGGTTCATCGACGGCGACGCGACGATCGCAGACCTCCTCAGGGGAGCCTCAAACAACACGGTTGAGTGCTCGTCCTGCCATGACCCGCACTTCAACAACAAGTCGTATAACGAGGTTGACTCCACCTACGCTAACAGTGAGTTTGAGTCCAACGGCTTGTTCCTCAGAAGGGTCGGCGGCAACACTGGTTCAGGCGTTTGCAGAACCTGCCACGCAAAGTAATAAACCCTGCGGGATCAATCCGCTCGGTTGAAAAAAAAGGGGCCGGAGTTTCCGGCCCCTTTTTTTTATTTCCGGCCCCCTTTTTTTGTGCGTGTGAGACTGTGATACATGGGCGCGACGTTATTCGGTATTGACACGCCCTCATTTTCATTGTAAAAAGAAGTAATATCAAAAATGGGCTTAAGAGACTCGTGAAGGGACCTTATGCCCGGCTACGGATGCCGCATACCGCCTTCAATAAGGCCTGTATGACGGCATTTTTTATTTCAGGGTCTCCCGCCCCTCAACAGCCGCCCGGGACGGCCCTTAAGGGATTTCAATTACCCCGCAGCAAGCTGCGGGGTAGCACTGAATTTCCCCCTTTCCTAAAGGTGGACCAAGGGGGATTATAGCGTCTTAAGATAATCTCCCCTAACCCCTCTTTAGAAAAGAGGGGTGCTCCGCAAGGCAACCCTGTAGCAAGCTACAGGGAATTTTCAGATTAAAAATTTTTAATCGGCGGCTAATCATGGTTTCAGGCAAAACGGGTATGATAAGGGGCGCCGCAAGCTGCCTGAAAGGCGCTCTTTTTAGGCTCATTTCCAATACCGGAAATAAGCAAAATCAGATGCTAATTTAGATTTATTATTTGATGCCTTTGTATTATAATAGCTCGAATTAAAATCCCGGAGGTTACAAAATGTTCAATTTTCTTAAAAGAATGATTATGGCTTCTCTTTTCGTTGCCCTCCTTTCGCCCTGCTCCTTTGCCGCTGTCCCGAAAGAGGCGCAAAAGCCGGCCAGTTCTCCTTCATCAGAGATAGTTCTGGTAAAGGTCAATGGGAAAACTATAACGAAAGAAGGCCTTGATAACGCAACCAATAATGTCCTTCCTCAGCTCGCCTTCCATAGCTTCGTCTCGCCAGATAAGCTTAAATCTATAAGGAAGCAGACCCTCGAAAACCTCATAAATAACGAGCTTATTTATAAGCTCTATAAAGACGCCGCGCAGGATATAAAAGAAAAAGAGATCGATGCGAAAGTCGAGGAGCTCAAAAAGAGGCTCCCTCCGGGCGAGACCTTCGATG
>JAUSLB010000014.1 GCA_030646655.1 Deltaproteobacteria bacterium
TCCCGGCCTCTTTGAACTCCCTTTCAGGGTAGGTGGGAGAGGTCGCTGTTATCGCGGCGGCGTTCTTGCCGAGGGCATCTACGGCGGCCTTCAGGAGGAAGGTCGAATCTACCCCGCCTGAGAAGGCGACCAAGACCGATCCCATCTCCCGGAGTATTCCGTTGAGCCTCTCGAATTTCCGGAGGGCCGATACCTTTTCAGCCTCTCCCCCGAGGGCAACCCCCGCCTCCCCGGGGGCGATAAATTTTTCGCCTGAATCCGCCAAAGCGTCCCTTTCTAACATACTCTCGTCTCTTCTATCTCAGGCTCGGTAGCGGGCGAATCTACCTCGAACTCCCCGGATGATTCACAATTGCTCGCCCTGAGCCTTCCCCTGCCCCCGGCCTTTTCAAGCGCGTATTTCACGATAAGCCTCCCGGCGAACGCGACCGCGTCCCCATTTCCGCTAACGCTAACGACCCCTACGGGCCCCGGGAAATCAACAGGCTCAACGAGGGTGTCACCCGGCTGGACCATATTCTTAAGCTTCAGATTATCGGCCTCGTTCCTCCCGAGGACTATTTTCGTGCCGTTGAACCTGAAGTGCCTCCCTGTCTTAAGGAGCACTAGGTCTTTCTTCGTCACATCTTTTTTGTTATTGAGGAGGTCTCTTACCTTTTTTGAGAATATCTTATCCGTAAGGAGGCACCCTCCTGACGGGCAGGGATAGTCGTTTATGTCAAGCTCCTCGGCAAGCTCGATCTGGACCTTCCTGCTCCTGCCGAGCACGTCGAGGAGCCTTTCGCGGTCAACGAGGCCGGTCCTCTCAGGTATGGTGGGCTCTAACTGCTTTGCTGAGAGCGGCCTTAATATGAGCCCCTCAAGCCCGCTCTCTTTCTCAATTATCCTGAAGGCATCTTTCCTCTGGCTCATTGGCCTCTGGCCCAAGACCTCGCCCGTGACGATGAAAGACGCCCCGATCTCCTCCATGAACCCCTTTGCCTGCCTGAACATATAGACACGGCAGTCAACGCACGGGTTTATCCCCTTGCCGTACCCGTGCTTGGGGTTTCTCACGATATCGATATAGTCGAACCCCTTGGTAACGACCTTGATGGGTATCCCGAACTCCTCGGCCACCCTCTTTGATTCGCTCCTGCACCCGCCCTCCTTCGCGCCCCCTGAATTGCAGGTGCAGAAGGCTGAGGTGAAATTGAGCGCGTGGACCTCAATCCCCTGATCTATAATGAGCTTCACCGCAAGGGTGGAATCGAGCCCGCCGGATAATAGAGCTACAGCCTTAGTCATAAACCCTCATACCCCTGAAGATTTAGCAGGTTGCTTCAAGCCGCAACCTGCTACGCAATACATGGAAGGATTGCCAAATTGTGAGACCGAAAAGTCGAGCAACTTGTAAGGTTTGGACGGAGGCAGTCCGGCCAAATCGTGGCTGAAAAAGTTCAGGACGGACTTTTTCAGCATCCTGTTAGTTAAAACTCCTTGTAATTTAATAAAATATAATTATACTGAAAAGGGGCGGGAAAATCAAAGAAATAACCGCCTAAAAAGGCCGGAATGAAAACCGATTATCTAATCACGCTCGCTCTGGCGCTCCTTATCGGGTATCTCCTGTATCTGGTGATGGCGCCCTTTTTCATACCTATCTTCTGGGCCATAGTGCTGGTGATACTGTTTTATCCCTATTACCGGTGGCTTTTAAGGAAGGTGACGAAGAATACGTCCTTGGCCTCGCTGCTCGCCTGCCTGACCATAGCCCTTTTCCTGATTATACCGATGGCGATTATCGGGGCGGCGCTCGCCAATGAACTGTTGAACGTATATCAGTGGGCAGAGGGCTATATAAGCGACATCTCGGCGCGCGCCCACAGGTCCCCTCTGTTCATATTCCCTTACCTTGAAAGGTATCTCGGCAAATACATCGATATCTCCGGCATAGACCTCCACAGCATCTTCGCCGGCAGCATAAAGGACATCGCCTCCTTCGCAGGGCAGGGCTTAACGGGGTTCATAAAGAGCTTTGCCGGGTTCGTCTTTAACCTCTTCCTCGCGTTCTTCACGATGTATTTCCTCTTTAAGGAGTGCGACAACCTCCTCGGGCTCGTAAAAGACCTCCTGCCTATCTCTGAAGCCGATAAGGAGCGGGTGCTCGATAAGAACAGGGACGTCATATCCTCGACCATCTACGGCGGGGTGCTCGTAGGCGTTATTCAGGGCGTGCTCGGGGGGGCCGCCTTCTGGTTCCTCGGGCTCTCGGCCCCGATACTCTGGGCGTTTACGATGTTCCTCTTCTCGTTCCTGCCGAGCATCGGAACCGCTACCGTCTGGATACCCGCGGCCATATACTTCTTCATTATAGGGGCGTATGTTAAGGGGATAGTCCTTGTCATCTGGGGGGCGCTCGTAATAAGCCTCATCGACAACCTCATGCGCCCGATAATAGTGAGCGGCAGGACCAACCTCCATCCCCTCCTTTTATTCTTCAGCATCCTGGGGGCCGTGAACGTCTTCGGCTTCATAGGGATAATAGCCGGCCCGCTTATACTTTCCATAGGGCAGGCCACGATCGAGATCTACCGCGAATACGTAAAATCTACCCGCGTTCAGTGATGAGAGACAGGCAGGGATACGAAATAGACCCTTACTCATACTCCATAAGGCCGAAGGCATACCGCCCGAAGGTGCTTGTGCCTCTCATCCTTTTCCTTTTAACCATAATCACGACCGTTACGGCGGGGGCGCTCTATCAGGGGGCGGACATACTCAAAGACCCTATGGCCATCGCTGAGGGCATCCCCTTCTCGGCCTCCCTCCTGTTGATACTCGGCACGCACGAGTTCGGGCATTTTCTGGCTTCAAGAAGACACGGGGTGCATACCACTCTGCCG
>JAUSLB010000016.1 GCA_030646655.1 Deltaproteobacteria bacterium
TCATAAGGCCGGCCCTTCAAGCCAAGAAGACCGTAATCTGCGACAGGTTCACTGACTCGACCCTCGCGTATCAGGGCTTCGGCAGGGGGCTCGAGATAAAGGCTATTAAAGAGATTAACAGGCTCGCCACAGGCGATTTAATGCCCGATATCACCTTCCTTATAGACTGCGATATAGAGGTGGGGCTAAAGAGGGCCCTATCGAGGATAAAAGAGAAGAAGGGCGCGAAAGAGGACCGTTTTGAGAGAGAGGATTTAGCCTTCCACAGGCGGGTGAGGCACGGGTATCTCTCCATAGCCAAAGAGGAGCCCGAAAGGGTAAAGGTGATAAACGCTGACCGTGATATACCTTCGATTCATAAAGAAATATGTGATATTATAAATAAAAGGCTTATTTAGGAATGTAAGGCAGGGTTTCGCCCTGCATTAATTATAAGTCGCTGAAAATTGCAGGGCAGGGTTGAAGCCTTGCTTAAATCAAAAAGCCAAATGCCTTTTAAAGATATCCTCGGCCATACAAGGGAGATAGAGATAATTAAGGGCGCTATCCTTAATAAAAGGGTCGCGCATGCGTACCTCTTTTCAGGCCCTGAAGGCATAGGCAAAAAAAAGACCGCGCTCGCGCTCGCTTCCGCCCTGAACTGCCGGAGCCCCCAAGATGACGGCGACTCATGCGGTTCTTGTCCTGACTGCCAAAGGATGGAAAGGGGCAATCACGCCAACCTCGTTCAGGTCTGGCCGGCTGACAAGGAAGGCAACAGGGATGATGAGGCAGGGCTTATAAGGGTCAATCAGATAAGGGAGATCCAGAACGCGGTCAAGTATAGGGTCGAGGGCGGGGCACGGGTTGTGATAGTCGACTCTGCCGAGAGGTTCATGGCGCAGGCCGCGAACGCCTTTCTAAAGACTTTGGAGGAGCCGCCCGCCGGCTCGATGATAATCCTTATAACGTCCCGTTCAAGCGAGCTCCTTCCCACCGTTCTTTCAAGATGCCAGAGGGTGAACTTCCGCCCTTTGCCTTCGGCAGCGCTACGCTCCTTTCTTATTGATGAGAAAGGGCTGCCGACAGAAGAGGCGGCGAGCGTTACAAAGGCGGCGGGCGGGTCCATCTCAGCGGCCTTAAGGTATCTTGAGGCGGGGGCGGATGAAAAGAGGAAAGAGGTCTTGATGCGCCTCCTTGCCATCGCGCCCGGGGATGCTGACGAGGCGATAAAGCTCGCCGAGGAGCTTTCCAAGAGGGATGACATCGATGAGGTGCTGGAGTTCATAAAAGGCTGGTACAGGGATATGGCGGTATATATGGAAGGAGCTAAAGAGCTTGTGGTCAATTCGGATTTTGCGAATCGATTTGAGGTCAATGACAGGGAGTATAAGGAATTATGGAATTGTTTTTCAATGGTCGAGGAGGCGAAGCGCTCGATAATGCCTCCGAGGTACGCTAATAAGCAGCTGACGCTTGAGGCGCTCTTTTTGAGTATCGCGGGGCGCTTTCATTAAATAAGAAAAGAGGTCCGTAATGGTTAAAATAGTCGGCGTAAGGTTCAAGAAGGCTTGCAAGGTCTATGATTTTGACACCAACGGGCTGGAGCTGAACCCCGGAGAGACGGTCATAGTCGAGGTGGAAAAGGGCCTCGGCCTCGGGATAGTAGCCTACAGGCCGAAGGAGACCGACCCGGCGGCCCTTGTCCGGCCTTTAAAGAAGGTCGTCCGCAAGGCTGACGCGGTCGATATGGAGAGGCACGGCTTTAATACCGAAAGGGAGAACGAGGCGTTCAGGATATGCAGGGAAAAGATAACCCATTTCAAGCTCCCGATGAAGCTGATAAGGGTCGAGTACCTCTTTGATTCGAGCAAGGCGATATTCTATTTCACATCAGAGACAAGGGTGGATTTCAGGGAACTGGTGAAAGACCTCGCCTCAGGCTTCCATACGAGGATAGAGATGCGCCAGATAGGCGTCAGGGACGAGGCTAAGATGATAGGCGGGCTCGGGCCTTGCGGCAGGGAGCTATGCTGCTCCGGTTTCCTCTCGGATTTCGAGCCTGTCACGATAAAGATGGCAAAGGAGCAGAACCTCGCTTTAAATCCGGTCAAGATCTCCGGCATATGCGGAAGGCTCATGTGCTGTCTAAGCTACGAGTACGAGATGTACAAGAACGAGAAAGTCGCAAAGCAGGGCAAAGACGGCACAGGATGCCCTGGGTGCGGCGGCGAGAGCGGGCACAATGGCCATGAAGGCGGGCACGGCAAAGGCGACGGCCCCAAGAACGCGCCTGGGGAAAGGGCCTAAAGAAAGGATGTCTGATAATAAAGAGACCTTTTATATTACAACCCCTATATATTATGTAAACGATGTCCCGCATATAGGGCACGCATATACGACGGTCGCCGCCGATGTTTTGGCAAGGTACAAGAGGCTTAAGGGCTATAAGGTATTATTCCTGACCGGCACTGACGAGCACGGGCAGAAGGTCGAGAAGGCCGCTGAGACCGCGGGCGTAAAGCCCCTCGAGTTCGCTGACAGCGTCGTAGTAAGGTTCAAGGAGCTATGGGTTAAGCTGAACATCTCCAACGATGATTTCATAAGGACGACGGAAGAGAGGCATAAAAAGGCTGTCACGCATTTATGGGAAGAGGTAAAGAAGAAAGGCGATATTTTCCTTGGCGAGTACGAGGACTGGTACTGCACGCCCTGCGAGAACTTTTTAACGGAGACCCAATTAAAGGACGGCAAATGCCCTGACTGCGGCAGATTCGTTGAAAAGCTGAAAGAGCCGAGCTATTTCTTTAAATTATCGAAATACGGCGAGCCCCTCCTTAAATATATCGAAGAACACCCATCGTTTATCGAGCCCCAGAACAGAAGGAATGAGATTGTAAGTTTCCTGAGGGATGGCCTGCGGGACCTAAGCGTAAGCAGGGCAACATTTTCTTGGGGCATACCCGTTCCCAACGACCCTAAGCACGTTATGTATGTCTGGTTCGACGCGCTAACGAATTATTTAACCGCAACAGGCTATCCTGATAATGCCCGGAATGAGTTCTGGCCCGCGGACCTCCATATAATCGGAAAAGACATCATGAGGTTTCACGCTGTTTACTGGCCTGCGTTCCTCATGTCAGCGGGCCTCCCGCTGCCGGGCAAGGTCTTCGCGCACGGGTGGTGGACGGTTGACGGGGCTAAGATGAGCAAGTCAAAAGGCAATGTCGTTGACCCGGTCAAGGTAATAGATGAGTTCGGGGTTGACCCTTTCAGGTATTTCCTTTTAAGGGAAGTCCCCTTCGGGCTCGACGGCGACTTTTCCATAAAGGCGCTTATCGGCAGGATAAACAGCGACCTCGCCAACGACCTCGGCAACCTCCTAAGCAGGTCTATCTCCATGATAGAGAAATACAGGGGAGGGGTCGTGCCTGAGGGCGACGGCTCAAAGGACAGGCCTGAGCTTGAGTCAAAGGTAAAGGGCCTGCTCGAAGCCCTGCCCATAGCCTTCGACAGCCGGATCGATGAGCTGAACTTCTACGACGCCCTTAACAAGGTCTGGGCTGTGGTAAGGGAGATGAACGGGTTTGTCGATAAATCGGCCCCTTGGAAAGAAAAAGACGATAAGACCTTATCCAATATCCTCTATACGCTTGCCGAGGGGTTAAGGATTCTGGCAGTCTATATCTATCCCTTTATGCCCGCATCAGCCCAGAAGGTCTGGGACGGGCTCGGCGTTGAGGGGGATATTTCAAATCGATCTTTTGATGACGAGGTCAGGTTCGGCAAAGGGAAGGCAGGCAAACATATAAAAAAGCTCCCGCCCCTATTCCCGAGGATACAATAAAAAAAGTCGGGCTTTTTCAGCATCCTATTAGATGGATAAACCTTTATTCATAGACACCCACGCCCACCTCGATGACCCAAAGTTCAATGAGGACAGGGACATTGTAATCAAGAGGGCGAAAGAGGCCGGGCTCAAAAATATAATTACAGTCGGCTGCTGGAATAAAAAATCAGGATTTGAGAGTTTAACGGAGATACTCTCCCATTATGACTTCATCTACGCCGCCTTAGGCGTCCATCCGCACGACGCGAAGGAGGCAGATGAAACCCCTTTTGAGGTTATCCGCTCGCTGGCGCTCCAGAAAGGCTCAAGGGTCGTAGGCATCGGCGAGACCGGGCTTGACTACCATTACGATAATTCCCCGAGGGATAAGCAGAAGGAGGCCTTCGCAAGGCAGTTAGCCTTAGCGAGGGAATTAAATCTCCCGGTGATTATCCATACAAGGGAGGCTGAGAAAGACACCCTCGAGATGCTTAAATCAGAGGGCGTAAACGAGGTCGGGGGCGTCTTCCACTGCTTTTCAGGGTCGATGGGGCTTGCGAAGGCCGCGCTCGACATGGGCTTCTACCTCTCATTCACAGGCGTCGTCACCTTCCCGAACGCGGATAAGCTGAGAGAGGTCGTTAAAAATGTCCCGATAGAGAAGATGCTTATCGAGACGGACTGCCCCTATCTGGCGCCGGCCCCCCACAGGGGAAAGAGGAACGAGCCGTCTTTTGTAGCGGATACGGCGCGCGAGATAGCGAGGCTAAAGGGGTTGAGCCTCATTGATGTCGGGAGGATCACCACGCAGAACGCGGAAGACCTCTTCGGCATAGGGACGAAAGACAGGGATGCCAAGATAGCTTACCCGATAAGGAACTCGCTTTATTTGAATATCACGAACAGGTGCTCGAACTACTGCACGTTCTGCGCGAAGTTCAAGTCGTATACTGTTAAGGGCCATTACCTGAGGCTCCGGGAAGAGCCTGACTTTAAGGATATAATAGCCGCCGTAGGCCCTGACCCGGCGAAGTACGACGAGATAGTATTTTGCGGCTTCGGGGAGCCCCTTATCAGGATCGATCTTGTAAGGGAAGTGGGGATGTTCCTTAAAAGGCAGGGGTGCAGGATAAGGATAGACACGGACGGGCTCGCCAACCTCGTTCACAAAAGGAATGTTCTGCCTGATCTCATGTTCGTGGATGTCATCTCAGTAAGCCTGAATGCCCCTGACTCGGAGACCTACCATAGGCTGATAAAGACCCCGTTCGGGGATAACGCCTATCCAGCGATACTATATTTCCTCAGGGAAGCGAAAAGATTCATCCCGAAGGTCATTGCTACGGTAGTGAGCGTCCCGGGGCTCGATATAGAGGCGTGCAGGAAGGTAGCCGAGGACGACATCGGGGTAGCGTTCAGGGTAAGGCAGTACAATACAGTCGGTTGATAGATGATAAAAGGCCGCAAAGGACTATCAGGATGTTGAAAAAGTCCTTCCTCGACTTTTTCAGCCGCGATTTGGCCGGACTGCC
>JAUSLB010000033.1 GCA_030646655.1 Deltaproteobacteria bacterium
AACAACGAACCTCCCCGCAGCAAGCTGCGAGGTATCGAAGACCTCTATGGCTGAAAAAGTCTCGAAGCAAGCTTCGGGGAATTGAACCCTCTAGTAGAGGGATTAAAGCGTAAGGAGGACTTAAAATGGTAGGGCCTATAAAGGGCGGCCTGATAAATATAAATCCGGAATCGATAAGCAGGCCGGGCGCAGCTACAGGCGATACGTTCTCGACGGTTCTTAAGGATTCCATCAATAAGGTCAATAATCTCCAGGTCGAGGCCGATGCCGCCATACAGGGGCTCGCCAAAGGGGAGACGAATAACATACACGAGACCATGATAGCGATCGAGAAGGCTAACATATCCTTTAACCTGATGGTTCAGGTGAGGAATAAGCTCGTGCAGGCCTACGAAGAGATAATGAGGACTCAGGTATAGCCTATGACGAACAAGGTTCTTGAAAACTTCAAAAAGCTCGGTGCCGGAAGGACAACGGTCATGCTCGGAGGCGCGGCGCTGGCTGTGGCGTTCGGCCTGGTATTTTTGATCTTCAACAAAGCCCCTGAATACCAGGTGCTCTATTCCCAGCTCTCCTCAGAGGATTCCGGGGCCGTCATAGAGAAGCTGAAGGAGAAAAGGATACCCTACACGGTCGACGGCATGGCGATAAGCGTGCCTGCCGAGAAGGTCTATGAGACCCGGATGGAGCTTGCCGGGGCGGGCCTTCCGCAGGGCGGGGGAGTGGGGTTCGAGATATTCGACAAGACAGGCTTCGGCGTAACGGATTTCGTCCAGAAGGTCAATTACAAGAGGGCGCTTCAGGGAGAGCTTGCGCGCACCATCTCGCAGATAAAGGAGATAGAGTCGGCACGGATCCACCTCGCCCTGCCTGAGAAGGGCGTCTTTTTGGATGAGCAGAAGAAGTCGCGCGCGTCGATAATAGTGAAGTTAAAGCCGGGCAAGTCCCTTTCGCAGGGGCAGGTAAGCTCTATCGTCCACCTCGTTGCGAACAGCTCCGAGAACCTGAGGCCCGAGGATATAACAGTCGTCGACACCTCTGGCAGGATGTGGACAAAGGAATCGGACGGGGATCCGGCGCTCAGGCTTACGGCCACGCAGCTTGAATACAAAAGGTCCCTTGAAAAGGACATCGAGTCCCGCGTGCAGACGATGCTGGAGAAGGCCGTTGGAGCGGGCAAGGTCGTAGCGAGAGTCTCTGCCGAGGTTGACACAAAGCAGGTCGAAAGGACGGAGGAGACCTATAACCCCGACGGGCAGGTGATAAGGAGCGAGCACAGGAACAAGGAAAATACCGTCGGCGGTACCTTAGCCCTCGGCGTGCCCGGGGTGCTCTCCAACATGCCCGAGGGCAATCAGAACCCCCCGGCTAACTCTACCCCCGCGCAGACCCACAGGCAGGACGAGGTCATCAACTACGAAATCAGCAAGGCCGTGACCCATGTGATAGAGCCCGTAGGCGGTATAAAGAGGCTTACGATAGCTGTGCTCATCGACGGCAGTTATGAGACTGTAAAGGGCGCTGACGGCAAAGAGACGCGCAAATACAACGCCCGGAGCGAGGATGATATAGCCAAGTACGCGGAGATGGTCAAGGGCGCCGTGGGCTTTTCGGACAAGAGGGGCGACGCCATAACGGTCGTAAGCACGCCCTTTGAGCGGGACTTTACCGAGGCGGCGGTCGAGGCGGAGGTGGAGCCGATTATCCCGGCTTACCTGATGCCTTCGCTGATAAGGTACGGGTCAGCGGCTCTTATAGCGATATTCGCGATAATCTTCGTCCTCAGGCCCGTAATAAAGAGATTGACTCAGGAGAGCGCGGCGCTTGAGGCTATACAGAAGACCCTGCCTCACGGCTTGCAGAAAGGGCTTCTCCATGGCCACGAGCCGCTTGAGCCGGGCACGGAGGACTCGCTTGAAAGGATTAAAATGCTCGTTAAGGAAAACCCTCAGCAGGTAGCTTTTGTGTTAAAGGGCTGGATGAAGGAGAGGTAAATGGCGCGGGAATCTAAGCTTAGCGGAGTGGAGAAGACTGCGATACTTCTTATGAACTTAGGCGAGGACCTGGCGGGCGATGTGTTGAAGCACATGACCCCGTCGGAGATGAAGCTCATAGGCGGCACTATCGTAAAGAGGGAATCGGTATCTCTTCAGACCGGCCGTCATGTCGTGGGCGAGTTCGCCGATCTTATGAACAAGGGGGATATGGCGGTAGAGGGGCTGGAGTTCGCAAGGAGCGTTATAACAAAGACCTTGGGGGCCGAGAAGGCGCAGTTCATATTGGACCAGATAACGAGGGAGATAGGCGGCGGGGGCGGGATAGAGTCTTTGAAGTGGATGGACCCGGGGATAGTGGCGAACATAATAAAAGGCGAGCACCCGCAGATAATAGCGCTTATACTTACGCATCTGGACCCTGAAAGGGCTGCTCAGGTATTGATGCACTTTCCAGAAGACAGGGTGAGGGGCGAAGTGATGCTGAGGGTGGCAAACCTCAAAAGGATACCCCACGCGGCCGTAAAAGACCTTGAGCTCCTTATAAGCGAGCAGATGCTCAGCGCGGATTCCGGACAGGGCAACGCGGTCGAGGGCATAAAGATAGCGGCGGAGATACTCAACCAGATAGAGCCGAAGTCAGAGGGCGAGATAATGGATATCATAGAGAAGACAAGCCCTGATCTGGCTATTAAGATACAGGAGAAGATGTTCGTGTTCATGGACCTCCTCGGGATCGATTCAAGGGGCATGCAGCTTGTAATAAAGGAGCTCAGCTCCGATATGTTAAGCATGGCACTCAAGGGCTCGGATGACGCGATAAAGGAGCAGTTCTTCAAGAACATGTCCGAGAGGGGCTCGGAGATGCTCAAGGAAGACATCGAGTCGAAAGGCCCCGTCAAGCTCTCAGAAGTAGAGAAGGCCCAGCAGGAGATAATAAAGATAGCCCGCAGATTAGAGCAGGAAGGAAAGATCGTGAGGGCAGGGAAGGGCGGGGATGTCCTTATCTAAGATATTTAAGACAAGCGCGGATATCGGGGCTGAGCCTTTCGTGATGGAGGAGCTTTCCGGATTAAGGGCAGGGCTGGAGGAGGATAAGGAGGAGGATATCGGCGGCGCCCTCTTAGCCAGGGAGAAAGAGGCCTATGAGCTCGGCTTCAATGCCGGGCAGAGGGCCGGGTTCGAGTTCGGGAGACAAAAGGCGGAGGTCCTCTTCAGCGGGCTTACAAAGGTCATCGAGGAGCTGACTAATTTCAGGGAGAGCCTCTATAAGCCCTGCGAGGAGGAGATGGTCGAGCTCGCGCTCGCCATAGCCAAGAAGGTCATCCACCGCGAGGTTGAGGTAAAAAAGGATATTGTCCTCGATTGCGTAAGGAACGCGCTAAAGGCCGTCACCACCGGAGGCACGGTGCTGATAAAAGTCAATCTTAAGGACCTCGAGGTCTTGTTGCAGAATAAAGGCGAGCTGGCTAAATACGGCAGCGGCATTAAAGGAGTAAAGATAGAAGGGGATGAATCCATAGCGAAGGGCGGGTGCGTGATAGACACGAACTACGGCGAGATAGACTCTACCATCGCCTCTGTTATGGCGGAGATCGAGGAGAAACTTAAGAGTGCATACTGAGGCCGCCCTTGCGCTTAAGCGCCGAACTCTGGCGATAGAGGGGTCGAACCCCATAAGGATAAACGGCAGGATAACGAGGGTGGTAGGGCTCGTAATGGAAGGGCTCGGCCCCGGGGCATCCGTGGGCGAGTGCTGCCATGTATTTCCCAAGGATAATAGCGAGCCTATACTCTGCGAGGTCGTAGGCTTCACTGACGATAAGATACTCCTGATGCCGCTCGGAGAGGTCAGGGGCATAGGCCCGGGCTCTAAGATAGTGGCAAAAAGAAAAAGCTCGGGCGTAGCCGTCGGGCGCTGCCTTCTGGGCCGGACCCTTGACGGTCTCGGAGGCCCGATCGACGGCCTTGGGCCGATCATCTCAGAGGGGGAATACGCCCTCCACGCCCAGCCGCCCTCGCCTCTATCGCGTAAAAGGATCGATAAGCCGCTGAACGTCGGGATAAAGGCGATAAACGGGCTTCTTACCGTAGGCAAAGGGCAGAGGGTCGGGATATTCGCCGGCAGCGGCGTAGGTAAAAGCGTGCTGCTCGGCATGATGGCCCGGAACACCGAGGCTGATGTGAACGTCATCGCCCTTGTAGGCGAGCGGGGAAGGGAAGTAAAGGAGTTCATAGAAAAAGACCTCGGGGAAGAAGGGTTAAAGAGGTCTGTAGTTATTGTCGCCACATCCGACCAGCCCCCTCTTGTCAGGATAAGGGCGGCGCTCATGGCTACGGCCGTTGCCGAGTATTTCAGGGATGAAGGCGCCGATGTGCTCCTTATGATGGACTCGATAACCAGATTCGCCATGGCGCAGAGGGAGGTCGGGCTTGCGGTAGGCGAGCCGCCTGCCACGAAGGGCTACCCGCCTTCGGTCTTCGCGCTCCTGCCGCGCCTCCTTGAGAGGGCGGGGACTTCGGGGGGCAAGGGCTCTATAACAGGCTTCTACACCATACTCGCGGAGGGCGACGACGTGAACGACCCTATAGCCGACGCCGCCCGCGCCATACTCGACGGGCATATAGTTTTGACGAGAGAGCTCGCTTCACAGGGCCATTACCC
>JAUSLB010000019.1 GCA_030646655.1 Deltaproteobacteria bacterium
AATAACCTTCTTTATATTCTACAAGGCATACCAGAGGTTCTTCTCCCCCGAGCCGGTCGAGAGCGTTGGGTTGATAATCGTCGCCGTTATCGGGCTTCTCGTAAACCTTATAGTGGCTTTGTGGCTGAGGAGGTTCGCGCAGACCGATCTGAACATAAAGAGCGCCTTCATCCATGTGATAGGGGACGCGGCCGCCTCCGTAGGCGTAATAGCCGGCGCGGCGATTATCTATTATACCGGATGGTTTCAGGCCGACCCTCTTATAAGCGTACTCATCGGCGTTATCATCCTTTTCGGGACGATCGGCATAATGAAGGAGTCCTCCCACATACTCCTTGAGGGCGTGCCGAAGGAGATAGACTTCAATAAGGTGGTTGACGACATAAAGGCCCCGAGGGGCGTGAGCGGGGTCCACAGCCTGCATATATGGTCGATATGCCACAACGTTTATGCTCTGAGCGCCCATATCGATATCACGCCTACGGAGAGGCGGAGGATGGGTGAGATTTTCGGGGAAATTAATGAAAAACTTGCCCAAACCCACCATATCTTCTATACTACTTTACAGGCGGAATGTCTGGGGTGCGAGCAGAACGATGTGTTAAGGAAGCTGGCGCACAAGGAACACAACCATAACCACCTGCATTAATTAGCCGAAAAGAAAAAAGCTTAAGGCCGGGGCCGGAGCCTTCGTCAATTTATTTTCAAGGGGGTAATATGCCGAAAGTGAATCCTTTACCAGCAGAAGAGCTCAGCTGGAGATGCGACCCTCGAAGCTTTCCCTTCAAGACCACCGGCGAGATACCTTCCTTACAGGAGATAATAGGGCAGGAAAGGGCGATGAGGGCCATAGACTTCGGGCTCGGCGTTGCCAACCACAACTATAATATCTTTGTGCTGGGCGAGAGCGGCACCGGGAAAAGCTCGACAATAAAGGACATAATCGAGGCAAAGGCAAAGAACGAGCCTGTGCCGGACGACTGGTGCTATGTGTTCAACTTCTCCGACCCGGATTCCCCTATGGCGATAAACCTGCCTCCGGGCAGCGGCTTCCTGCTTGCAGGAGACATGGACGAGCGCATAGAGGCTTTACGGAGGGACATACCCAAGGTATTCGAGTCAAAGGACTACGAGAAGCACAGGGACGAGATACTCGAGGGCCAGCAGGAAAGGACCCGGGCTATATTCTTCAGGCTCGAGCAGAAGGCCCTTGAGAGGGGCTTTATACTTAAAAAGACCGTAAGCGGGCTCTCCGTCGTTCCGGCGCGCAACAACAAGGCGATGAGCCCGGAGGAGTTCAATTCGCTGCCCGGCGAGAAGAAGGCGGCGGTAGAGCAGGAGCTCGTCATAATGCAGGATAAGCTCAGCGACGCCATCCGGGAGGCGCGCGTAATAGAGAAAGAGACGAAGGAGAGGATAAACGCGCTCGACCGGGAGGTCGTCCAGTATGTGGTTAACCCCCTTATCAACGAGCTTCTCGATAAATACAAGGCATTTAAGGGGGTCGTGGAGTTCCTCTATAAAGTTAAGGAGAATATCTTAGAAAACATTGACGACTTCAGGCCCAAGGAGGAGGTGCCCTTGACGCTCGGCGGAATAAGGCTCCAGAGGCCGGAGCCGACATTCGAGCGGTACAGGGTGAACCTCATCGTAAATAACAGGGACACCGAAGGCGCGCCGGTCGTCTTTGAGACCAACCCCACCTACTATAACCTCTTCGGGAGGATCGAGTACAGGGTGCAGTTCGGGGTGGCGATGACGGACTTCATGATGATAAAGGGGGGGAGCGTCCACAGGGCCAACGGGGGATACCTCATAGTCAACGCCTTCGACATCCTGAGGAATATCTTCGTCTATGATTCGATCAAGAGGACGCTTAAGAACGGGGAAGTAAGGATAGAGGACGTCTGGGAGCAGTACAGGCTCATATCCACGACCATGTTAAAGCCGGCGCCGATACCCGTCAATATAAAGCTCGTCGTTATCGGCGAGCCTTTTATCTATTACCTCCTCTACAACCTCGACACCGAGTACAGGAAGCTGTTTAAGGTGAAGGCGGACTTCGATAATGTGATGGCGCGCGACGATTCCAACATACAGAAGTACGCGCACTTCATCGCCGCGAGGTGCAGGGAGGAGGGGCTGCTGCCTTTTGACCCTGCCGGCGTGGGCAAGATCATCGAGTCCGGCGCAAGGATGGCCGGGGATAAGGAGAAGCTCACGACGCGCTTCAACGATATTAAAAATCTGATAATAGAGGCGAGCTACTGGGCGGGGGTTGAGGGGGCAAATACGGTCTCGGCCTCCCATGTGGAGCGGGCTCAAAAAGAACGGATATACAGGAACTCGAAGATAGAGGACAAATTAAGGGAGTACATAAAGAACGACACGATAATGGTCGCTACCGTCGGGAGCGTCGTGGGGCAGGTGAACGGCATAGCTGTCCTCGACCCCGGAGATTACGCCTTCGGCAAGCCCTCGAGGATCACGGCGCGCACTTTTATGGGGGACGCAGGGGTCGTCAATATCGAGAGGGAGGTAAAGCTTAGCGGCCGCATCCACAACAAGGCCCTCATGATACTCACGAATTTTCTCGGCGAGAGGTTCGCACAGAACTACCCGCTGACGCTCTCTGCGTCGATAACGTTCGAGCAGCTCTACGAGGAGATCGAAGGCGACAGCGCCACCTGCACCGAGGTCTATGCGCTCCTGTCGAGCCTCTCGGCCCTTCCGCTCGATCAGGGGATAGCCGTAACAGGCTCGATGAACCAGAGGGGAGAGGTCCAGCCCATAGGGGGGGTGAACGAGAAGATAGAGGGGTTCTTCGAGGTGTGCATGGCAAAAGGGCTTACGGGCAAACAGGGGGTCATAATACCCAAGAGGAACGTAAGGAACCTGATGCTCAAGAAAGAGGTTATCGAGGCGGTAAGGGAAGGGA
Source organism: Deltaproteobacteria bacterium (assembly GCA_030646655.1). Lineage (GTDB taxonomy): Bacteria > Desulfobacterota > GWC2-55-46 > GWC2-55-46 > GWC2-55-46 > JACRCL01. The sequence continues at coordinate 2,939 of JAUSLB010000019.1, forward strand.
GGTTCTCCGTCTACCCCATAGAGATGGTCGATGAGGGCATGGAGATACTTGCCGGGACGCCTGTAGGCGAGAGGGATTCTAACGGAAAATTCCCCGAAGGGACGGTAAACCATCTGGTGGAGAAGAAGCTTCTTAGGCTTGCCAAGGGCTTAAAGGAGTTCGGCAGGGCCCCGGAGAAAAAGCCTAAGGCCGAAGAGGAGAAAAAAGATAAGGCAGAGGACGCAAAAAAGGATTTTTAAATGTTTGTAAGCGAGATATTTTTAAGCATACAGGGGGAATCGACCTACGCCGGGCTTCCGTGCATATTCATAAGGCTTGCCGGGTGCAACCTTACCTGCTCATGGTGCGATACGTCTTACGCGCAAGTGACCGAAGGCTCAAATGAGCTTAAGATAGACGAAATAGTCAAAGAGGTAAAGAGGTATAACTGCAGGCTCGTAGAGATAACCGGCGGCGAGCCGCTGATGCAGACGGACGCGGGAGGGCTCGCCAAAAAATTATTGGACGAGGGCTTCAGGGTATTGATCGAGACGAACGGGAGCGTAAGCCTGGAGGGGCTCGATAAAAGGGCGGTAAAGATAGTCGATATCAAATGCCCGTCGAGCGGGCACGGGGGCTCGTTCCTCCTTAAGAACCTCGATTACCTGACCTCTGACGACGAGGTCAAGTTCGTAATAGGCGACAGGAACGATTACGACGGCGCGAAAAAGTTCCTTGAGGAGTACATCAAGGACAGGACCGTCAATGTCCTCTTCGCGCCCGTAAGGCCAGCTCTCGAGCCGAAGGCGCTGGCCGACTGGATACTCAATGACAGCCTCAGGGTAAGGCTCCAGCTCCAGCTACACACCTACATCTGGGACGGCGAGAGGGGAAGGTAGGATTTATCAGGTTGCTTCAAGCCGCAACCTGATAGGCAATCACCATGATGGGGGAAGGATTGCCAAATTACGAGACCGAAAAGTCGAGCAATTTGTAAGGATTGGACGGGTTCACTCCGGCCAAATCGTGGCTGAAAAAGTCCAGGACGGACTTTTTCAGCATCCTGTTAGGCTGAGCTTCGCCTCCTCCTGAACCCCGCATTTTTTTATGGTGAAGGGACTTTTAAACCCCGGACGCATTTAAAAAGAGTCCTGTTTTGTGGTAATATGAAGTGCCTGAGCTGGAACCCAGCTCAGCGTGCCGAGGGTTTAGCGGGCTAAAAAAATTGACTTTCCTTACATTTCGAAGATCCCACGGCTTCCCGCAGGGGTCTTCAATCCCCAAATCCTGCCTCTCCCCTTTGGGAGAGGTCAGGTGAGGGGATTTTATTTGACAGGACTATAGAAGATGAAGCCATATCTTTTCGCCTCTTTCGCGCTCTACGCAGTAAGCCTGCTGGCCGTCCTTTTATCCCGTTTAATAAGGAATCAGCGGCTTGAGGCCGTCTCAAAAGCCTTGATTACCGCCGGGCTCCTCGCGCACTCCGCGGGCTTAATCGAGCGGATATACTCAACAGGCCACGCGCCGATGGCATCGATGTATGAGACGCTGGTATTCTACAGCTGGGCCACTGTGCTCGTAAGCGTCATAGTAATCTTCAGGTACAGAGAGCGCGTTACAGAGCTTGTTACAGTGCCTATAGCGATGCTCGCCATAGTTTTCGCCCTCGTGAACGAAAAGCCGGGCGGCCCGCTTACGCTTATCCTAAAGACGCGCTGGTTCGAGACGCATGTGACGGCCTCGTTCGCGGCTTACGCCCTTTTTACCCTCGCCTTCTCAGGCGCGATCCTCTATCTGATGAATAATCGGAGGGGGGCCTCAACGGAGGCGCTCCGCAAATATCAGGAGATAGCCGGAAGGTCGATCCTCTGGGGGTTCTTCTTCTTCTCCGCCTCGATGTTCGCGGGCGCTGTCTGGGCGTATCTTGCCTGGGGGACCTACTGGATGTGGGAGCCGAAGATAATCTGGTCTTTTATCGTATGGTTCTACTACGCGGGCGCCATGCACGCCTATTTCGTGAAGGAGTGGAGGGGGACGGGGCTGTCAATAGCTACGGTAATAGGGTTCTTCGTGACGCTTTTCACTTACCTCGGGGTATCGCTCCTCATGAAGAGCAGCCACAGCTTTTAAACAGTTAATTTGCAATGCCTTTTTGCGCAACCCGTTGCGCTTTTGGGCATGGGGAACAGGGGGATTATATTCTTTTTCATCTTTTCCTCCACCATATTATCGCCGACTTTTTCCTGAACTTCGCGAAGAGCATGGACTTTTTCCTGACGAGCTTTTTTGAGAGGAAGTCCTTAAGCTTCCTGTCGTGCTCCTCCGTTACCACGCCTAAGTACTCCTTCCAGAACTCAACCGCCTCATCGATCGAGTCGAACGGCTGGTCGA
>JAUSLB010000053.1 GCA_030646655.1 Deltaproteobacteria bacterium
TTTCCTTTTACGCCCTGCCGGGCGTTTTCTATCAGTTTGCGGAAAAACTCGAAATTTGTTCAGGCTGCTGAAAAAGCTCCAGATGCGAGACGTCGAGAAGCGAGGAATGAGGCGTAGTTAGCCACTACGCCGCAGTGACGAGCTTTGATGCCAACGAAGCAGATGGACTTTTTCAGCAGCCTGTTAGGGCTAACCTTCCCCTTTCTACTCCACCTTCCCCAGATACCACTTCTCGTTCCCGAATATATCCGAGTAGATGACCATTATCTCATCCTTGACCATTTCAGCGGGGAAGCGGACCTCATACCTGTTCCTTTTAAGCTCTTCCGTTGAATACGCCCTTTCGCACCTGAAGACCTCGCCGTTGAAGCTGAAATCGAGCATTACGGATGAAAGGGCTTCGAGGCCTTGTCCGTTCAGGTCCGGGCCTGAGACCCCTTTTATCTTTATTACGCACTCGCCTTTTTTCTGGTCAAAGGAGTAATTGCTCCTTACCTTAAGGCCGTTCTCATGAGCAAGACAATTATCATGGGCCTCGAAGGCCGCGAAGGGCCTTAACCGGGCCGAATAATACTCCTTGTCGGGTTTTGAGAGGTCTTTCGTGCCCTTGAGATTTAGGAGCCTATTTTCTATGGTATGTATCGAAAGCCTGCCTGAGTCTATCCCTATCCAGCGCCTGCCAAGCTTCTCGGCTACGGCCAGGGCCGTCCCCGCGCCCGCGAAGGCGTCGAGGACTATATCCCCCTCGTTCGTTGACGCCTTTATTATCCGGGCGAGCAAGCCTTCCGGCTTCTGGGTAGGGTAGCCTGTCTTTTCGGAATCGCTCAGGTGCATGGCGTCGGGTATATCGTCCCATACATCGCCTACGAGCTTATCCTCTATGAGATAATCCCCGTCCTCTTTTAGAAAATACTTTATCCTGAGATTGCCGTTCTTTGTCCGGTGGATTCTGCCTGCGCTCCTCAGCCCTTTGATCGACTCGTCCGTATAATCCCCCCTCGGCGAGGTCTTGAACCACCTGCCCTCCCCGTCCCTTTTAAACCCGGCCTCGCCCTTCCTTATCCTTTTATGGATGAGCTGCTGGTTAAAGATATGGCTGGACTTCTGGTACCAGAGGATTATGTCGTGGTTCCTCGAGAACTGCCCTGCTATCGCCTTCGCGCCCCTTCCGCCGTAGCTCCAGATGATGTCGTTGAGGAAGTTTTCTTCCCCGAAGACCTCATCCATTATCGCCTTGACATAATGCGCCTTTTTCCAGTCGAGGTGCAGATATATCGAGCCGTTATCGGCTAAAAGCTCCCGCATGAGTATGAGGCGCTTTCTTAAGAACTCCAGGAACTCCGCCCCGATTATCTTATCTTTATAAGCCTTCTGGTCTTTTTTTCCCCTGAACTCGAGGTTTGTTGAAAACGGCGGGTCGATGTAGATGAGCCTTGCCCCGGCTGAGGAGTCCGAGTTCCTAAGCCTGCCCTCCCCTTTCATGTTGACGAGGGCCTTAAGGACGCCGAGGTTATCGCCTGCTATCAGGAGGTTCTCCCTGCCCCTGCCGCTCCCGAAGGCCTTTACCTTCCCAAGCTCGGCAGGGGGGAAATTCAAAACCTCCTCTTCAGGCTCTTTATGGAGGTAGGCAATCTCGTATTCCATATTTCTCTTTCCCCTAACAGGCAATCCATCCCCACACTATGGTGATTGCTTTAGCAGGCTTTTTGCCAGCCTGCTAAAGGCACGGGATTCAGGCGCGCCCATTATACCAGATTCAGGAGCGCAATTCCTGTTTAGAAAGTTTTTACTTTCCCCTTGATTTAAAGCCTTCAATATCGGAATATAAATAGGATAAAAAGCGAAGGAGGTCATAATATGAAACCGTACAGGCTTCATATCTTCGTATGTCAGGGCAAAAGGTGCAGCGGCAAGGGCTCTGAGGCCCTGCTTGATGCGATAAAGGACAGGGTTAAGGACGAAGGCTTAAAGGATGTGAAGGTATCCAAGAGCGGTTGCCTCAAGGTCTGCAAGGAGACTGAAGTAGAGGGCGAGCTCTCGCCTTCGATAATCATCTACCCCGAGGGCGTATGGTACAGGAAGGTCGCCATGAACGATATAAACGACATAATCGACAGGCATGTGAAAAAGGGCGAGATAGTCGAAAGGCTCCTCCATTACAGGATGGGGCGTTAGCAGGCTGTTGAAAAACAGCCTGCTAACTCAATCCATGGACGGATTGCCAATTGCAAGACTTGAAAAGCCGGGCAATTTATGAGACTTGGACGGAGGCAGTCCGGCCAAGTCGTGGTTGAAAAAGTCCAGGACGGGCTTTTTCAACACCCTATTAGGGAAAAAAATCATCAACAGGAAACCTACAATGAAAAAAAGCTTTAGGATAGTTTTACTCTGCCTCCTTGTCCTCCTTATCCCGTCGTTCGGCTGGACAAAGACCGTAAGCATAGCCGTTCTCCAGTGGAAGGTGAACTCAGCCGAGAATATGGAGTTCATAAAGAGCGCAATGGCTGACATGCTCACCTCCCGGATAGGCTCCAACCAGTCGGTCGAGTTAATCGGGCCGGAATCCGTAAGAGCAGCCCTTGGGGACAAGATAGATATTACGGATCGCGGCGCAATCGAGGCGGGGAAAAAGCTAAAGGCCGATTATGTGCTCTACGGCAGCCTGACCGTCCTCGGCTCTTCAATAAGCCTCGATGCGAAGCTCCTGAATGTGAAAGACGGCGGCGTAACACCCCTCTACTCGAAGGGCAGCGGGATGGACTCTGTCATCAACATGACAGACAAACTCGCTTCCGATGTGCTAACCGTGGCTGTTGTAATGCCTGCCCCCGCAATTCCGGCAGTTACAGGCTCAGTGACCGCAGAGACATTGAAGGCCGAGCCGGTGACAGTAAAGCCTGAGCCGAAGGAGGCTCCCCAGAAGGACAGCTTCATAATAAAGCCCAAAGAGGGGCCCAAGCCCGTATCATGGAGGAGCAGGCCGTTTGAAGGGGTATATATCGCGATGACTTCCGCTGACCTCAATAAGGACGGGGTCAGGGAGCTATTCATAATCTCCCCTTCAAACCTCGTAATAGCGAGGCCGAAAGAAGACGGGATCGAGGTAATAAAAGAGATAAAGGAGACCGGAGGGGTTAAGAATGTCGCCATCACCTCGATAGATTCCGACCGCGACGGCTCAACTGAATTATATATATCCAAAGTTTACAACAACAGGCCTTATACCTCGATAATCGAGTTCAAGGACAACGACTACAAGACGGCCATGACCGGCATAGAGTGGCTCGTAAGGACGGTCGAGACAGAGGGCGGGCCTGTCCTCGTAGGCCAGAAGCTCAGGAAGGGAGAGGGCTTCTACGGCCCTTTGACGATCCTTAAAAAGGAAGGCGCAAAGGTCGCTGAGAAGGGCCCATTCGGCATAGAGTTGCCGAAGAAGGTTGACCTCTACAGGTTCGAGGCGTTCAGCTTCTCAGGAAAGGACACAGAGCTTGTAGCAATCGACGAGAGGGGCCATATAAAGCTTTACAAAAAGAACGA
>JAUSLB010000066.1 GCA_030646655.1 Deltaproteobacteria bacterium
CTTATGCGGCTCAAGGCCGTGGAGGCGTATAAGTTCCTCGGCCAGCTCCACAATCCTCACCGGTTCTCCCATGTCAAGGACGAGGACATCGCCGCCGCTCCCTATTACCCCGGCCTGCAGCACGAGAGATACAGCCTCGGGTATGGTCATGAAATACCTCTTCATCTCCCTGTGCGTCACCGTAAGCGGGCCGCCGGATTTGAGCTGTTCGAGGAATAGCGGGAGGACGCTGCCGCGGCTCCCCAAGACGTTGCCGAACCTGACCGATACGAACTCTGTCCTGCCCTCGCCGTTAAAGGCCTTGCAGATGTACTCGGCTATCCTCTTTGTGGCGCCCATGACGCTCGTCGGCCTCACCGCTTTGTCGGTCGAGATCATGATGAACTTCTCTACCCCGTATTTGACCGATGCGGACGCCATCCTGTGAGCGCCGAAGATATTCACCTTAACGGCCTCGTCCGGGTTATGCTCCATCATGGGCACATGCTTGTAGGCGGCGGCGTGGAATATTATCTGGGGCCTGTAAGAGCCCAGAACGGAATCGACCCTTTCCCTGTCCCTTACGTCGCCTACGACGAAGGAGACCCTCTCTTGCCTGCCGGTGTTTTTTTGGCCCGCCTTCACGCCCTTGTTCCCGAAAAGGTGCGGGAAGGTCTTTTTCAATTTTATCTCCATGTTATGGAGATCTGTCTCGTCGATATCGAAAAGGACGAGCCTTGAAGGCCCGCATCCGAGAGCCTGCATCGCTATCTCGGAGCCTATGGAGCCTCCTGCCCCTGTCACGAGCACTACCTTGTCCTTTAAAAAGGCCTTTATCCCCTTGTAATCGACCTCGACCACGCGCCTTCCGAGGAGGTCCTCTATCCCTATGGTCTCGAGGCTCTTAAGGTTCACCTCAGGCCTGTCAAAATCATATATCCGGGGGACTATCTTTATCGTTTCCATGCCGGTCTCCCTCGCCGAGTCGTAGATATTCCTTAAGGTCTTCTGGTTCAACGAAGGTATGGCTATCACCACGGCCCTTATCCTCTTCTTTAAAACAACGTCTTTAAGCATCTCCGTAGTGCCCAGCACCTTAACCCCGTGTATGTATGTCCCGACCTTTGTCCTGTCGTCGTCGAGGAAGCCCACTGGGTTAAAGCCGGAAAAACCGTGCCTCGACATGTCCCTTAAGATCATCTCCCCGGTGTTTCCCGCGCCGATGATTATGGTCTTCTGCCCGCCTTTGGCGCTCCCGTTCCTATGGAAGACCTCGATATACAGCCTCTTCGATATCCGGAGTATGAAAAGGAGTATGAGGGAATTCGCCCCGTCTATGATGAATACGCTCCGGGGGAACCCGAGCACCCTTATGTCCGGTATAAAGGATGAGAAATAGACCGGGGCGGCGAGCGGGAGAAATATTATGAGCGCTAATATCGCCTCTGAAATAAGGATCGCGCTGCCGATGTTTATAATGTCGCGGAGTCCCACATACTTCCATGTTATCCTGCAGAGCCTGAAGGCTGAAAAGACGATTAGCTTGACGAATATAAACAGCGGCATGACCTCGAAGGCGAGGGTCCTGTACTCTTCGGCAAGGTCGAAGTCGAACCGGACGAGGAATGAGAAATAGAGCGAAAAGACTATTATCAGAATGTCGGAGACGAAGAAGAACGCGAAGCGCTTAATGTAAGTCGGGTGCAACAGCCTTAAGATAATTTTTTTCATCTCTCTTTATTTCTCTTCAGAGATGATATTTTAATCGGGTGCTCGGCGGAATCCCGCCCTTTTAAGGGCGGGATTCCGCCGAGCTATATAAAAGGCGATACCTTGCCGACAATCCCCGCCATTTATGGCGGGGTAATTGAATTAGCGACCTGCCCGAGCCCTTGCCCCGGGCTCAGGCCCTTTATAGACCTGTAAGCGATTATGAACGCCGTTGAAAAAGCGGCTATGACGGCAAGCTGCCAGACAATTGATCTGTAATACGCGAATATCGACAGGACCCCGAATAAAAGCTGGATAAAAGCGTACGAGGCCGAAACAGCCCAGTGCGGGAGGCTTAACTCGTTACACAGGTACTGGTACAGATGGCCCCTGTGGGATACCGTAAGCCCTTCATTCCTCCTCCACCTGAAAAACAGCGTTAAGAGCGCGTCTGCGTAAAATACGCAGAGGAACATCCCGAGGCACAAAAGGCTTCTTAGAGAGGACGACAGGTTGAATACCGTTAGCGCGAACTCAAAGCCGAGGAACATGCTCCCGGCATCTCCCATAAATACCCTTGCCTTGGGGAAGTTGAAGGGGAGAAACCCGAGGCACCCCGCCGCAAGGGCTATCGAGACAGACCCGGCTTCCACCATGCCGGCGATATAAAATGAAAAGAACGCGAGCAGGGAAAAACTGACCGCGCCGGTAAGCCCCGCTATCCCGTCTATGCCGTCGAGGAAGTTATAGAAATTCGCCGTGCCCGCTATGAGTATTACCCAGAATAAAATTGCCGGCCCCGTTGAGCGCGTTGCCAGGACAGCGCCAAGCGCGAGTATAAGCTGAAGGAATAGGCGAAGGGGCGCCGGCAGACTGAGGCGGTCCTCGAAAAAGCCCAGAAGCCCCACGCCGGCGCCGACGGCGGCCCCTGAGAAGTCCTTAATAACAGCTGCTGATATAAGGATAAAGCCCAGCACGATGCCTGCCCCCCCTCCCCTCGGGGTCGGGGTAGAATGCGAGCTCCTCTCGTTCGGCATATCGAGGAGGAATGCGCCCCTGCTCATGAGGAAAGAGCCCGCAAGGCCTAAGCCAAAGCCTATAGCCGCTATTATCAGGGGGTCGCTGCTCATAGCCTCTCTGTCCTTTCCCAGGCAGGGCCTTGCGAGCCTGTCAGTACCTTAAAGAACCCGAACAGGAGCGCGAGGTTCAGGTTGCAGAAGTAAAACGGCGCGTAAACGAGGAACGGGAGCGGCCAAGGCCTTGTCTTAAGGACGGCAAGCCCCGCCATCGCCATAATATAGAACGCAAGGTGCGGGAGAAGGAGCATCCTATAGAACGGAGCGCCCATCATCATTAGGTTTGCGGCGAGCATCATTATCATTATGAACGGGACCGCCCACCTTAAGACCCTGTGGGAGAGGTAGATGAGCGACCTTATTCCGAGCAGCGGGTTCAGAAGCCCTATGAGGTCCATGGCCGCTATGTAATGGCCTGCCCCGTCCCTCACATGCCGCCTGAACTCGCTCTCCATATCAGGCGCCACGTCCTCGTAGGCTATCGCCTCTCCCTCGTATATGCTCCTGTAGCCCTTCTTTACTATGCGCATCGATATTACGAGGTCGTCGTTTATCGTGCCGGGGGAAAGCTCCTCGAATAGCTCGCCCCTTATCGCGTAGATCGCGCCGTTCGCCCCGGCTATGAAGCCGAGCCTGCTCTCAAGTTTTTTTAAGAAAGTCTCATACCTCCAGTAAAGCCCCTCTCCCCTGCCGCTTGCCGCTTTTTCCGTGTTCCTGTAGATGAGCCTTCCGCATACGCAGCCGACGTTTGGGCCAAAGCGTCTTACAAGCCTTTTTACCGCCCCGGGCGTATATACGGTATTGGCGTCCGAGAATACGATCACCGCGCCTTTTGCATGCTCCATAGCCTTGTTTATGGCAGAGGACTTGCCGCCCCTCTTTAGCTCAAGGAGCCTCACCCTCTTGTCCCTCTGGCGCCATGCCTTTACTATCCGGTTTGTCCCGTCATTAGAGCCGTCGGACGCTACAATCACCTCAAAGAGGCCTTCAGGGTAATCTATCTCAAGAGAGTCTTTTATCTTGTCATTTATCACTTTTTCCTCGTTGTAGGCCGCTATAACGAGGCTTACCATAGGAAGCTTGGAGTTCCAATCAGCCAGGCTCTCCTTTGGGGCGAGCCTGTTTAAGAGCAGCAGGAGCGCCGGGTAGCCGAGGTAAGAGTAAACGATTACCGCAAGGCCCGCCCAGAAAAGGATTATCCAGACGCTCATCCCTAATCTCCTTTTTTAGCAGGTTGCTTCAAGCCGCAACCTGCGAGGCAATCCCCCTTATGGGGGATTGCCTCTGGATGCTCGCCGGCTCACGAAGTGACAAGGCGAGCCATATAAATGTAATTTTCCTTACCAGCCACAATCCGCTCTTGTTTATGGATTGTGCAATTGCGAGACTAAAAAAAGTCGAGCAATTTGTAAGGATTGGACGGAGGCAGCCCGGCCAAATCGTGGCTGAAAAAGTCCAGGACGGACTTTTTCAGCATCCTGTTAGT
>JAUSLB010000076.1 GCA_030646655.1 Deltaproteobacteria bacterium
CCGCGGCCTTTGTCACCTCTCCTACCTTGAACCGGGCTTGAGCTACGTTCTTCCTTTCAGAGGCCCTTATGAGCGCGGCCCTCTTTATCTCCACATCCTTTTCAGCCTTCAGTACCCCGAAATATGCCCGGGCGGTGGCCCTTATCACATTCTGTTTTGTGGACTCAAGCCCCTCTTTTGACTTTTCAATCAATATTTTTGCCTGCCTCCTCGTCGACCACTCCCTTCCGCCTGAATAAAGCGGCTGGGTCACCCTTAAATCCGCCCTCGATGAGTCATCCGGCTGGACAGCCAGCGTCCCGGAGGTCTTTGGTTCAGAGTATTTGGTGTAGCTCCCCTCTGCGGTAACGTTCGGCAGTATCCTTGATGTGGCCTTGTCGAGGTTTATCCCTGCCTGAGCAACCCCCTCGCCAGCTATTTTTACAACTTCGTTATTTTCAAGGGCTATCCTGTAGGCGTCGGCAAGCGTGACGGCCTCCCCGGCAAAGAGAGGGGGCGGGAGGAAAGGGGCGAAGATGAGGGATAAAGCTACAGGCAAAAGCGTCTTCAAAGCCTTCTTTTTAAAGTACTCGCAACGGCGCATCGGCCTACCTCCTCATGCCTTCGAAGAATATGTCCACAAAGGAAGCTACTACATGCTCATTGGGCCACTTGTAGTACCGCTTAAGCCCGTATATCTCCTGAGAGATGCTGTAATGAAGCACCATGCCCATAAAGGCGGCGGCTGATATGGCGGGGTCAGCCTTTTTTAATACGCCCTCGTCCATGAGCTCCTTTATGTGTGATTCGAGGAAGCCGAAAAGCTCAAGCCCCTTCGTCTTTATGAACAGCTCCGAGAGCTCGTGCTTCTCAAGAGCGCTGTATGTAAGGAGGCGGAGGAACGATGAGTCCCTCTGGTGCTCTGTTATGAGGTATGAGGCGACTTCCTTGAAGACCACCTTGCCTTTCTTGCCTTTAAGGAGGTTCATCAGGCGCGGCTGGCCGAGGTTGTCGGAGCACCTTGAATCGATAATGGCGGTATAGAGGTCCTCTTTCCGCGCGAAGTGCTTGAAGATCACGGCCTCGCTTATGCCGGCCTTTACGGCTATCTCGCGGGTGGTCGTTCCCTTAAATCCCTTTTTGGCGAACAGGTCGGTGGCTACCCTCACTATCTGGGCCTTGCGCTCCTCTCCGGTCATCCGCTTCTTCGCGCCCTTTTCAGAGCTTTTGGCTGTTACGCCTTTCACAGTTACCCCTTAAGGACTTAGATGTGATAGTCTTCCGGCTTTAAAAGCAATTACTTTGTAAGTAAGCACTTACTATAATTCTAAGGAGGGGCTTTGTCAAGGGCTTTTTTATCGCAGGGGTCTAATTATCAGAAATCATTTTTATTCTCCTTTCCTTGCTGATAAAATCTAATAGTTTGCGGAAACACTCGAAGATTGTTCAGGCTGCTGAAAAAGCTCCAGATGCGAGGCGTCGAGAAGCGAGGAATGAGGCGTAGTTAGCCGCTACGCCGCAGTGACGAGCTTTGATGTCAACGAAGCAGATGGGGTTTTTCAGCAGCCTGCTAAAGCATGATTTAATAAAGGAGGGGTCTGGATGGAAGAGAAGGACTTTATCGGCTTTAACGGCATCAGATACGAGTGGCTCGGCCAGTCAACCGTCAGGATGACAGCCGGGGATTTTGTCCTCTATACAGACCCTGTGATGCTCGATGAAAATCCACCCAAGGCTTCCCTGATACTTATAACCCACCACCATGTTGACCATTGCCTGCCTGAGTTCGTGACGCCTATAAGGGATAAGGAGACGAAGCTCGCGGCCTTTCACGACAGCTACTTAAAATACTGCGTTCAGGATATTAAGGGGGTAAGGACGGTAAAGATAGGAGAAACCATCGAGCTTGCGGGCGTAAAGATAACCGGGGTTGACGCCTACACCCAAAGGGGCTTTCATATAAAGGGCGAAGGCTGCGGGTTTCTGATCGAGATCAAGGGGCAGCGGGTCTATTTCTCAGGAGATACAACGAGGATACCTGAGATGGAGGCGCTAAGAGGGGTCGATGTGGCGATCATGCCCATATGCGACAACGCCTACGCCATAGTGCCTGAAGAGATAGTTAAGGCGATAAAGGAGATCGGGCCGAAGCTCTTTATCCCCGTGCATTATACCCCTCCCGATGAGCCTGAGCCTAAGGTGACGGGAGACATCTTCTTCTCAAAGGACCCGCGCTTCTATACAAAGAAGGAAGACCCAAAAAGGCTCATCCCCATGCTGGAGGGAACGGGGATAGAGATGGCGATTTTAAGGAAGCTCGCAAAATATGTGGGCAAATAAAACGGGGCTTTAGCGAAAAAAAAGGGTCTGGTCTCTTAGCAGGCTGCTGAAAAAGTCCATCTGCTTCGTTGGCATCAAAGCTCGTCACTGCGGCGTATATACGAAATACGCCTCATTCCTCGTTCCTCGACGCCTCGCATCTGGAACTTTTTTGAGCAGCCTGAACAATCTTCGAGTTTTTCCGCAACCTCTTAGGCGGGGTCAAGCCAGCACTACCTTAATAAACGCCACGACCGAACAGAGGAATAGAAAAATAGAAAGCAGGTCGAAAAATTTAAGGTAATTGCCCATGGGCGGCCTCCATTCTGTTTTCTGATATACTCTATCTTATCGACGGCCCTCATTGTAATCGCGCTAAGATTCAATTACCCCGCCATAAATGGAGGGGATTGTAGGCAAGGTAATTGACTTTTATATAGCTCGGCTTTGACCCGCCCTTAAAAGGGCGGGATTACGCCGAGCACCCGATTAAAACAAGATTAAAGGAATCTATCGGGATGTTGAAAAAGTCCGTCCCGGATGGAATTTCTCTTTATTTCTATTCGCTCGCTAACCCAGCAGTAAGCTGGGTTAGCGAGCTTATGCATTTTTAAGTCTTGCAGTTTGGCCTTTATTTTGCGCCTTCAGGCGCAAAAGGCCGAAGGGTTAAGTATTTCTTGACGGAAGTTTGGGAATATAGGATATTGACAAGTCCATGAAGATGTTAGAGGTCAAAAACCTTAATGTGGAGCTTGGCGGGGTCAAGGTCCTTGACGATATCAACTTCGATGTCGAGAAGGGCGAGGTTCTTGCCATAATCGGCCCGAACGGCGCCGGAAAGACGATCCTTCTCAAATCCCTTATAGGCCTTATCCCCTTTAGAGGCGAGGTAAGGTGGCTTAAAGGCGTAAAGACAGGCTATGTCCCGCAGAGGATGGACATAGAGACCGACGTGCCCTTGACTGTAAAGGAATTCTTCCGCTTAAGGGGGAAGCTCGCTACCGATGAGAAGATAAAAGAGGCCCTTGATTTCGTCCAGCTCGACGAAAGCATCTTAAGAGCCGGCCTCGGTGAGATTTCCATCGGCCAAAGGCAGCGGGTTCTGGTGGCTTGGGCGGTCGTTGGCTCCCCGGACGTGCTCCTCTTCGACGAGCCGACGGCGGATATAGACATAGCCGGGCAGGAGTCGATCTATAAAATGCTCTACCACCTCCAGAAAAACCTCGGGCTGACCGTGATACTCGTATCGCACGACCTTAACGTGGTTTACCGCCACACCAATACCGTCCTTTGCCTCAACAGGAAGAACCTATGCTTCGGGGCGCCGGATAAGGTCCTTTCTACCGAGCAGCTCCTTGCCCTTTACGGTGGAGAGAACGCCTTTTTCCACCACAAACACGATTAAGAGATGAACGGACTTATATTACCGATGCTCGTAGCCGTATTCGTCGCCGCAGGCGCAAGCCTCCTTGGCTCATTCGCGATACTTAAAAGGATGGCGCTTGTGGGAGACGCGCTCTCTCACGTGGCGCTTCCGGGCATGGCGCTTGCGCTGATCTTTAAGTTCGACCCCTTCATCGGCGCGATAGCCTTCCTTCTGACAGCCGTTACGGGCATCTGGGTAATCGAGTACAGGAGCTCTCTTTCGCTTGAGACTATCGTCGGGGTCTTTTTTACCGCGTCCCTCGCGATAGGGGCGCTCATAATGCCTGAGCACGACCTCATTGAGGCGCTGTTCGGCAATATAACGGAGCTGACATTGCGGGAATCTCTCGCATCCATAGCCCTTTCGATAATTCTGATAGTATCGCTCTTATCTATCTATAAGAAGCTTACGCTCAACATGGTATCCGAGGAGATGGCGCAATCCATCGGGATAAAGAACAGGCGACTTGAGTTTATCTACCTTTTAAGCTTTGCTCTGGGCGTAGCGCTTGGGATCAGGTTCGTGGGGGCGCTGCTTATGGGCTCGCTCGTCATAATACCGGCGGCGTCCGCGAAGAACATCTCCCGAAGCCTCCACTCCTTCATGTCAGGGAGCGTTGTATTCGGCGTCATAGCAGCCGCGCTCGGCATATATGTGTCCAAAACCTATTCGTTCCCTCCCGGGCCCATATTCATCCTCATAAGCTCGGTCATATTCCTCACGACACTGTTTATCCGTCAGGCGAAGAAGGGCCTTTAGGCGGGGCTCTTGCTGAAGAAAGACACTTTGAGCCTTATATCGAGGAGTTCAGGGTCATCGAACCGGCTCTTCGCGCTGAACTCCTTTGTGACGAGCAGGAACCTGTTCGCCTCTATCTGGTACAGGAAATTCACGAGCTGATTCAAGTCTATCCCCTCTACCTTTATCTCAGCCTCTTTCTCTATATAGCCTGACGCCTGCTTTTCGGAAAGGGGTTTAAGGGAGGCGACCCTCTCATTTATCCCGATAGCCTTTGCGGTATCCTCGAGTATCGATACCGCCGAATCGCCTGCGGTAAGGGGGGCCTTTCTGGTGAGGGAGTCGAGACGCGACCTTTTTATAAGGTATTCCTCTTCAAGGCTTTTAAACCTCCGGAGGCTGTCTTCCTTAACGGCTGCCGTCCTTTTCATCGCTGAATACCTGCTTACAGCCGTGTAGCCCCCTATTAAGACAAAGAGCGGCACAAGGAAGGAAGCTATTATAATGTAGGCGTTTTTCCTCCCTGCCTTTGAAAATCCCTCGATCTTTTTCAGTAAATCCCTTATCTCCATACGGCCTCTTAGCAGGCTGCTGAAAAAGTCCATCTGCTGCGTTGGCATCAAAACTCGTCATTGCGGCGTATATACGGAATACGCCTCATTCCTCGCTCCTCTATTTCAGTGGGGGCCTTGCCTCTGGAGCTTTTCGGGGCACACATCCGAAGGATGGGTCGGCCTGAACAAATTTTTAGTTTTTCCGCAAAGTGTTACTTTAATCCGGCGGAGACGCTGAAGAACGCCCCCCCGCCCGCCTTTGACTTCACATCAGAAAGGCTTACATCCTTTAAAAGCGGGTCTTTGGATAAAGCCTCCCTGAACCTGTTCGCCCCCTCAAAGGAGTCCGCCTCGCCTTTTGCCTTTACCCTGCCCTCGCCGATAAATATCTCGCTGAGGATTATCCTGTTCCCGGCTGCCGCCGCCTTTGAGAAGCTCTCCATCACCTTAAGAGGGCTTACCCCGCCACCGATTACAGCCTCTTCCTTACTGAGGGCTGAGAGCTTTGCCTCGAGCTGGTATTCCTCATCCCCTGTAGCCTTCTCGCCCGGGAACAGCTGTGTGTACGACGCCCTCAACGCCTCGCGGTAGGATAAAAGCTCGGCAGAAAGGCCGAGGTAGCGTATATACAGATCCCCGGCGAGTATCATTATAATAACACCTGCCGCAATTGCCGTAAGCCTGAGGCTCTTCCTTCCCCTTAACCTCTCCTTCGTGTATTCGAACTCTCCGCTCCTTAAATTTATGTTCCCGGCGAGGAGCCCCTTTTTAAGCTGGAGCGAAAGGGCGAGGATCGTAGAGCCCTCTTCAGGGTATCCCCGCAGGTCCAATCCCTCCACCTTCCCTGCCTCAGGCATAAGCGCCTTCAATTCTTTAATGTCCCAGCCTGATATATAAGCCTCTTGGACGCGTATGTCCTCTGCCCCAAGGTAGGCCAGCCCGA
This sequence comes from Deltaproteobacteria bacterium, assembly GCA_030646655.1. Classification (GTDB taxonomy): domain Bacteria; phylum Desulfobacterota; class GWC2-55-46; order GWC2-55-46; family GWC2-55-46; genus JACRCL01. The sequence goes on from JAUSLB010000076.1 coordinate 5,960, forward strand.
GCTTCACCCCCTCGAACCTCTTTACGGGCTTAAAGAACTTCATCTTGCCGTCTTCGGCTACTATTAGGGAGTCCTTGCTTATAAATGCCTTAACCCCTTTTCCACCGTAGAGCTCGTCTAAGAGCACAGGGACCGCAAATAAGGCTGAGCCTGCCCAGAACGGGTCGGCTCCAAGCCCGTCCATGATGGCGAGGTATTCCCTTAAGGCCTTTTTCTCAACCGCCACAGCGAGGACTTTGCCGCCCCCGAGCGGCATCCCGTCAACCGTAAGCTCCTCAATGTCAAGGTGCAACAGCCCTGAGAGCTCGAACGGTAAAATGTCTTTTATCTTCTTCCTGTCCTCGAACGGCAGGCCGATGACCCTCACGCTAAGCTCTGAGGCCGGGAGGCTCAGGAGTATCTTCTCGAAGCCCCCGTATTTCCCCCTTATCTTTTGGAATAGGGCTGAGGCGGCTTCTTTCAGCTCGCTTGAATGGGCGTGGCCTTTCGCTGAAATAGGCTCGATAAAGAAATCAAGGGGCTCTATCCTCGAAGAGAATACCCCTGCCTTTATCGAGTCCATCCCTATATCGATTATAAGAATCGGAAGCGCCATGGATTACATCTCCCTCCAGTAAAGGATCCCTCCCCCTGCCTGTATAACGGCCTCTACCCCGCGCTCGACCCCGTTGACCCTTGCCTTAGCGAAGACCCTGAACGTATTGGTCCGGGCCGTGATCTTATCCTGAAGGCTGAAGCCGATCGTCTCGAAGCCCGGCACTTTTAGTATTTCCGACCTCTCCTTAAAAGGGGTTTTGCCGCGGTATTCGATGACCCTTTCGGCAAGCCCTTCGGGTATATCGTCCGAAAGCGACATCAAGACGGTCTTTCCGGCCGTATTTACGTTTACCAGACCCTCGGTATAAGGGGTTACAAAAGGCGCCAGCTTTTTAAATACCTCCGGCGTGTAGCCCTTGATCATAAGCATCTCTTCCGTGCTCTCGAGCATATTGTTTTTCGGGGTGTAGGGCTTGGCGAGCGATGAGTAGTCAGCGGCCTCCGCGCCGAACGGACTTATTTCACTGTCCTTGTCTATCCAGTCCGCAAGCGTATCCTTCAGGCGCTCATCCAAGCCGAGGAGCCTTAGGAGCCGGGAGTAGGTCTCACCGGCATTCTTGTTCGAGAGCCCCGTTGCCGGGAAGACTACCATAATGGACGCCTTCGAGAGCTCGTCAAAGGCCCTTATCTCGATAATCGCCCCGTCGCCAACGCTGCGGCTGAAGGCAAGTCCATTCTCCTCCATTGTAAAGGCCGGCTTTACCTTAATGAGCTCCTCGAGCCCGGATTTGGCTATCATGACACCGTCCTGTGCCAGAACGCCTGCCCTCTGGGTGTCTTTAAATATCTCCGCCCTCGCGGCCCCGATATAGACCCTGTATATGAACTCGACTGTCAAGGCCGTAAGGATGGCCGTTATGAGGAGCGTGGTTACGAGCGCAATCCCCCTTTCGGTCTTTTTAAACCGCTTGGGGTACTTAAGGTTTTTTATCTCAGTTGGATTCCGCAATTTTTTTACCTGATAAAAGTCTGGGCTATAGCAGAGACCTCGGCGCCGTCTTTTAGCTTTACAGTCGCCTTTATCGCCTTTGGCATCGCCATCTCAAGGCTTGAGTCCCATGCATTTGCCCAGTCCTTCCCGTTAAAATAGCTTACCTCGAACCCCTTTACCTCCCCTGTCATCTCCGCCTTAAAGCTCTCGCCGGTATAGGGGTTGGAGGTCTCTTTGAACACCTTATACGCGCCTCCGTCCTTTTCAGCGAAATAGCTCACCCTTACAAGGTCGCTGGCAGGCCCGGCGCCGCCCGGCGGAAATGAAAAGGCGGTAAAGGTCAGAGATGAATTCTCCCCCTTCCGCTCGCCTTTAAATACGGTCGATCCGCTCTGTGCCTTGAAATAGGCCGAGTGCGCGTCGATGCTTATGCGGTCGAGGAGCTTTCCGGCCTCGATGTATCCGTCAAGGCCGCCCCCGGCTCCGTTGACGCCTCTAATCACCGTAAAGAAAGTCCCGTAGAGCGCGGTTAAGAGTATCGCCGTAAGGGCGACGGCCACGAGCACCTCTATGAGCGTAAAGGCCCTATCTTTTCTTAGCATACGATACAAACGACACCCCGCTCCCCTTCCACTCTACCCTTAGCCCGAGCCTTACAAGCCCGAACTCCTCCTCTTTTTTATCGAGCCTCCAGCTGAAATTCTCAAAAGGCGCGCTAAAGGCGCCCTCGCTTACATCCGGGACCCCTGTCAGCCGTATCTCTTCGGCCTTTTCCTTTCCGAGGATGGCGCCTGCAACGGCGTCCTTGCTCCGGGACGCCACTCCGAGGTTGTAATTGACCGCCCCAAGGAGCGTTACAACAGCCCCGGCGACTATGGCGAGCCCTATCATCACCTCTAATAAGGTAAAGCCCTTTTCTTCAGACATAGCCCTCTTTAACGATCACCTTGCCGCTGTAAGGGTTAAACGAGATTGTGATACGGCCCTTCTCAGCCTTCAGATGGAGCGTAAAAGGCTCGCCGTTCCCCGAAGGCGCTATTACGACCGAAACCGTGCCTGAGCTCACCTTGCCGAGCCCCGGGAGGACCATATCTTCGAGTTCGACGCCTTGCCTAAGCCTTATTCCGCCGATACGGGGCTCGGAGACTTGGGCGTACTCCCCCCCGTCTTTCGATGCCTCTACCCTGAAGCCTTCCTTTTCAAGGTCGAACCAGAGCCTGTAATAGACCCTTTTCGCAACGGATGCCTCGTTAAGGTAAGTAATCAGGCTTGAGACCCTGCCTGCGTCCGTCTTTAAATAAGTCCCGCTTGGGGCAGGTATCCTCGGGAACACGATCGCCAGCGCTATGCCTATTACCGCTATAACTACGAGGAGCTCTAAAAGGGTAAAACCGCGGGGAGGTTGGGCTGCAACAGGTTTACAGCGGAAAGGCGGCAATACTTTGGAACGGCAAGCCTCTTCAGGCGGGCCGTGAGCAGGTTCGATATTCATGTCATGGCTTCTCTTTTAGCTTAAGGCGGAGTCAGTCCAAGCTCCAGCTTTCGATGTCCCTGGCAAAGCTTTCCCCTGCGCGCGCGCCGTCAGCGCCGTACGAGACGATATCGTAATCCCCGTTCGCGCCCGGCGAGGCGTATGTGTACGGGTTGCCCCACGGGTCGAGCGGAACCTTTTTCTTCTCGAGATACCCGCCCTCGCGCCAGTTGCGCGGTATTTCTCCGGCGGTCGGCTTGGCTACGAGAGAATCGAGCCCCTGTTCGGTTGAGGGGTAGACGCCGTTGTCGAGTTTGTACAGTTTGAGCGCGGTCTCGAGGTTCCTGATCTGGACTTTGGCCTCAGTTACCTTCGCCTCGTCAGTCCGCCCGATTATCTTTGGGGCGATGATAGCCGCGAGGATGCCGAGTATTACGATTACCACCATCAGCTCTATGAGCGTAAAACCTCTTTGTTCCATTACGGGGATATTATAACAGAAATCCTGCCGTAAAAAAAAGGCGTTTTAAGATTTCCGGAAAAAACCTCCCTTATGTCTTGAAAAAAAAGAAATATTTGATACAATCTTATGGTATCCGAAACCGGCCGCGGGCTTGTGTTTAACGCGGCCCTTAAGAAAAAGGAGTATCTGAAAGACCATAATCAGCTCCTCTGAAGTTGGGCAGGCTTTCCAGGACGGGTCGGCATCAACGGAAATTCGAGGTGGGGCTTATGGGCATAAAGGTCAAGGTAATGGTCGCCTTCAGCAACATGCTCTTTTCCGAAGGCGTTGCGAGGCTCATAGAAGACGATGAAGCTATAAAGGTTGACTCCCTGCTCGAAGCGGGCGACGAGTGCCCCCGCGAAAAAGCCGCAAGCTGCGATGTGATACTCACCGACTTCGCCGCGCTCGACTCATCCTTCTCAAACCTTGACGCCTCAAAAAAGCACGGCTTTATCCTTCTTGACACCGACTGCGGGAGGGATAACCTCGCCTCAGCCATAATGTCCAAGAACATCAGCGGGGTGCTCCTCGGGAACGCCACCATTCCTTTTTTAAAGAAGGCGATAAGGGCCGTTGCCAAAGGCGAGGTCTGGATAGACAGGGGCACGGTAAAGGACCTCCTTAACGGCGTCAACGCCCTTTCATCCGACAGGCTTTCGGAAAAGGAAAAGGAGATAGTGGCGCTTACCGGCAAGGGCCTGCGGAACAGGGAGATAGCCCAGAGGCTCAGTATAAGCGAGCTTACGGTAAAGTCCCACCTCCACAGGATCTTCAAGAAGCTTGAGATAAAGACGAGGTCCCAGCTTATAACGTACGCGATAAAGAACCTTGCCGTTAAGAACATCCTTTATGGAAAAAGGCGCAGCATGAATGAATAGGCCCGCCTCTGATTAAAATAAAATGATAAAGAAGCTTAAATTAATCAATATCCTCTTCCTCCTCGCCGTATTCCCGGTTTTAGCGCTGCTCGTGAAGGACTACATGGCCCTTAAATACCCGCCCCAGGCGCCGCCTTCATTCAAAGCGGACGCTGTAAGGACGCCTGAGGAGCCTAAGATTCAGGACTTCTCCCGCATAGTAGAGGCCCCTTTATTCCCCTCAAGGGTAAATAAGCTTACGCCTATCGAGATGATAGAGGCAGGCGCCAACGGTGCCGGGGAGGGCGGGGCATTGAGTGGGCTGAAGCTCATCGGGACCTTCGACGGAGGCGACGGCTTCGCCGTCTTCGAGAAGGCCGGGGCTACCCAGCAGGCCTTCAAAAAAGGAGAGGCCGTCTTTGAGGCGGGGGTATTAAAGGACGTAAGAGCGGAGGGCGCGGTCATAAGGTCAGGCTCCAAGGAGGTCACCTTCACCTTACCGAAGGAGGCGCCCGGAGGGGTTCAAGCCCCGTTGCCTTCAAACCAGAGGCCCAAGAGCGGCCTTTCAAAGAGATTATCGGAGAGCGAATGGGTTATAGACCAGAGCGCCGTATTAAATTCGATCGAGAACATGGGCTCCGTGCTGACTGACGCGAGGATGACGCCGAGGATATCGAAGGGCGCGATACAGGGCTTTACCGTGACGGAGATAAAGCCCGGCGGCGTATTCGACTCAATCGGACTTAAGAACGGTGACATCCTTACGCGCATAAACGGCTATGAGATAGATTCGCCTGAAAAGGCCATGCAGGTGCTCTCGGGCCTCAGGGGCGCAACCTCCATAGAGCTCGACATAGTCCGCAGCGGGCAGAACAAGAGCTTCCATTATCAGATAAGGTAATCATGGACAAGCCGAGCACCTATTTGTGTGTTATAATTTCTTTTCAAAGCAGGAATGTTATTTTTAGCAGGCTGTTGAAAAACAGCCTGCTAATGCAATCCACTGATGGATTGCCAAATTGCGGGACTGGAAAAGTCGTGCAATTTGTAAGGATTGGACGGAGGCTCTCCGGCCAAATCGCGGTTGGAAAAGTCCAGGACGGACTTTTCCAACATCCTGTTAGGGTTCCACCCGCCGAAGCCGGTTCCGTAAAGCCGGTCTGCCTTATGATCCTTGTCCTGAAAAACGGGGTGAAAGAGCCGGATATGGGTAAAAAAGCTCATGCGCTCCTAATCGTCTTTTTTACCATTATGCTGGCGCTCCCGGCTGAGGCGCAGAAGGCTAAGGAGGGGCGCAGGCCCGCCGAGAAGATAACCCTTAACTTCGTGGACGTCGATATCTCCTCATTGGTCAGGATAATGAGCGAGATAACCGGGAGGAACTTCCTCTACGACGAAAGCCTCAAGGGCAAGGTCACTATAATAGCCCCTGAGAAGCTTACGAGCGACGAGGCGTTTAGCCTCTTTATTTCCGCCCTCGAGCTTAAGGGCTTCGCCCTCATACCGGTAGCCGGGGCGTATAAGATAATACCGTCGTCTCTCGCGAAGCAGAGCGGCACAAGGGTCCTCGATGAGCACCAGAGGGCCAGATCCGACGAGTACATAGTGAGGCTCATACCGCTTGAGTACATCTCAGTGCAGGAGGCGTTCCCTGTCGTCCAGCCGCTCATCTCAAGGAACGGGCAGGTGTCCTCCTTCGGGTCGAGGAACGCGCTTTTGGTCGTTGACACCGCGCAGAATATAGAGAAGGTCTTAAAGATTTTAAGGAATGTCGACGCGCCGCCTGTTTCCGGCGAGCCGGAGATAATCTACCTGAAGTACGCTCAGGCCGACGCAATAGCCCAGATAATGCGCAGAGAAGAGCTAAGGAGGCTCGGCGCAAGGAGGGCGGAAGGGAATTCGGAGACGGCCATAGCGCCGGATCTAAGGCTCAACGCCATAATACTCTCGAACCCTTTAAGCGAAAGGGAGTTCTTTAAAAGGTTCATCACGCTCCTCGATGTCCCACCTCCTGAGGCGAGCAGCCGCATAAACGTGTATTATTTAGAGAACGCCGACGCCGAGTCCCTCTCCAAGGTGCTCGATGCCTTAACAAGGCCCGGCGCGGCGCAGGGCGGGGCGGGCGGCCCGCAGGCGGGGCCTGTTACCTCGGAGCTTACCGGCAGGATCTCCATAACCCCGGACAGGGCGACGAACTCCCTTATAGTTATGGCCTCCCCGACGGATTACCAGAACCTCGTGCAGGTGATATTAAAGCTCGACAGGAGGCCGAAGCAGGTCTTTGTCGAGGCTATGATAACGGAGGTGACCATCGACAAGGTCATAGAGCTCGGCACCAAATTCCGTCTCACCGCCGAGAAAGACGGAAAGCCCTTGGTAATAGGCGGCATGGGGACGATAGACTCATCAGTCATACAATCGATACTCTCAGGGCTTTCGGGCTTTACGGTAGGCGGGCTCGGGAACTTTTTGACCGTGCCGATCACGCTGCCTGACGGCACCACGACCACCCTTAGCGCGCCCGGCTTTGCCGCGCTCTTCTCGCTGTCTGATTTCAGGGACGCCGTAAATGTCCTTTCCACCCCGCATATCCTTACGAGCGACAATTCGGACGCCGAGATAATGGTCGGCGAGAACGTCCCTTTCTTATCCAAGCTCGAGCGCGAGCCTGCCACCACGAACCAGCCTCTCTTGCAGTCGATAGAAAGAAGGGATGTGGGCATAAGGCTTAAGATAAAGCCCAAGATAAGCGAGGGGGACTTCGTAAGGCTCGACATATATCAGGAGATCTCCGCTGTCTCGCCCACGAGGACTGCCGGGGCCTCGGACATAATTACGACAAAGCGCTCTGCGCAGACGAGCGTTGTGGTAAAGAACAGCCAGACGGTCGTCATAGGCGGGCTTATGCAGGACAGGAACACGAATAACTCGACACAGATACCTTTCCTCGCCGACATCCCCTTCCTCGGGTGGCTGTTTAAGTTCAAGCGCGACCAGGGGCAGAAGACGAACCTCCTCGTCTTTATCACGCCCTATATAATAGAGGACTTTCAGGGCCTTGAGGACTTAAGGGAGAGGAAAGAGCTCGAGTTCAAAGAACAGGGCAGAAAGGGCCTCCCCAGACTCGGCAGCGGGCTTGAAGGCCAGGAAGGGACAAGATGACCGACATGGAAGCGTTTGAGGCAAGGCCTGACGGCGGTTTTCACCGCATGAAGGAGATAAGGGACGAGCACATCGACCCCTCGGTGCTCGAGCGCGTCTCGCTCACATTTGTAAGAAAGAACCTTGTCATGCCGCTTAAGGTAAAAGACGGGCGCCTTCTTGTGGCGCTCGCCGACCATAGGTCGATCTTCGCCTTGAACGAGCTTGAGCGGATAACGGGGCTTCCGGCGGAGCCGGTCTTCGTGGACGAGAAGCAGATACTCGGGGCGATAAACAGGTTCTTCGACAGGCTCTCGGGCTCCGCGCAGGAGGTCATCGAGGGGCTTAACGGAGAGAGCCTCGATTCCATAGCCACAGTCTGGGAGGAGCCAAAGGACTTAACGGACCTTACGGATGAGGCGCCGATCATAAGGCTTTTGAACTCGCTCCTGTTTCAGGCCGCGAAGGACAGGGCGAGCGACATACATATCGAGCCTTATGAGAGGGATGTAGAGGTAAGGTTCAGGGTTGACGGCGTCTTGTATCCCGTGCTGTCGCCCCCGAAGATCCTGCAGGACGCGCTCGTAAGCAGGGTTAAGATAATGGCCGGGCTCGATATAGCGGAAAAGAGGCTCCCTCAGGACGGCAAGATTAGGCTCCTGATAGCCGGGAAGGATATCTATGTGAGGGTCTCGATAATACCGACCTCCTACGGCGAAAGGATCGTGCTCAGGCTCCTTGACAGGAAGGCCGAGATAATCGCCCTGCAGAGGCTCGGGCTGAACGAGGGTCAGGCCGCTTCTCTGGAGCGCCTGCTTTCAAGGAACAGCGGGATTATTCTCGTAACCGGCCCTACAGGCTCCGGGAAGACGACAACCCTTTATTCGGCGTTAAACAGCATCAACTCGACCATAAGGAACATAATTACCATAGAAGACCCTGTGGAGTACCAGCTAAAGGGCATCGGGCAGGTCCACGTAAACCCGAAGATCGGCCTTACATTCGCGCATGGGCTCCGCTCCATACTTAGGCAGGACCCCGATGTGATAATGGTCGGCGAGATTAGGGACAGGGAGACGGCCGAGATAGCGATTCAGGCGTCGTTAACCGGACATTTAGTGCTTTCGACCCTGCATACGAACGACACCGCGAGCGCTGTTACAAGGCTCGTTGACATGGGCATAGAGCCTTTCCTGATGGCCTCCTCGCTCTCAGGGATACTCGCCCAGAGGCTCGTAAGGGTGCTCTGCGTCCACTGCAAAAAAGAATACGCGCCCGGCCCTGAGGAGGCCAAGCTCTTTAAGTCCGTTGCCCCGGCGCTCTGGAGGCCCGAGGGGTGCGGCAGATGCTTTAATACCGGCTATTACGGGAGGACCGGCATATTCGAGTTCCTGATACCCTCATCAGACATGCGCCCGATGATATTAAAGAATCAGGACTCTGATACCGTCAAAAGATACGCTGTGGCAAAGGGCATGAAGCTGATGATGGAGGACGGGATAGAGAAGGCGGCCTCTGGCATAACCAGCCTCGAAGAGGTGTTGAGGGTCACGCGCGACGAAGGCGACTAAGGATGCCGATATTCAGGTATAAGGCGTATAATACCGGCGGTAAATCCGTTGAAGGCAGTATCGAGGCGTCCGGGCTGAAAGAAGCCGCGCAGCTCATTAAAAATACCGGGCTCTTCCCCGCCGAGGTCTTTGAACACTCGGGGAAGTGGGGGCTTTTCCGGGGCGTAAAGGCTAAAGACCTCGCCCTGTTTACCCGCCAGCTCGCAACGCTCATATCCTCAGGCACAGCCCTGTCCGAGGCGTTGTCCGTCCTCGGCGATAACACGGATAACGCCGAAGTCAAATCGGTCCTGTTGAAGATCAGGGAGGGCGTGGCTCAGGGCAGCTCTTTTGCGAGGGCGTTAGAGGCGCACCCCAGGGTATTCTCGCCTTTTTATCGCGGGCTTGTATCAGCCGGGGAGGCGGGCGGGTCGCTTGATAAGGTATTGCCGCGCCTCGCTGACTACATGGAGGCGCGGGTAAAGATAATATCGGAATTCAGGACCGCCCTCACCTACCCTATACTTATGACCTTTGTCGGCGCCGGCATTTTATCGTTCCTTTTCGCCTTCGTCATACCGAAGATAACGCGGATGTTCGAGGAGACGCAGAGCAGCCTGCCCCTGATCACAAAAATCCTCCTTACGGTCTCGGCCTTTTTCAGGGACTACTACCCGGCGCTTGCGGCGGTTCTTTTCGTTACGGCGTGGGCGGCGCGCCGTTATCTGAGGACTCCCGAGGGGAAGGAGAAGAAAGACAGGCTCATCATCAGGATCCCTTTGGCAGGGAGGCTTTTAAGCAGCTTCTACATAGCGAGCCTTTCAAGGACGCTCGGGAGCCTCCTTAAAGGGGGGGTGCAGATGCTGAAGGCGCTCGAGATAACAAAGGAGGTCGTAAATAACGCCGTTTTTTCCGGGGTGCTCGATAGCGCGGTAAAGGACTGCGCAGGGGGCGCCCCGCTATCGTCGAGCCTTAAAAGGCACAAGGCCATCCCGCCGATCATGGCCCACATGGTAAGCGTCGGCGAAAGGAGCGGCAACTTGGATGAGATGCTCATAAAAACCGCCGAGGCGTACGAGCTTGAGTTCGAGGCAGGGGTAAAAAGGGCGCTTAGCCTCCTTGAGCCGCTCCTCGTCCTCGCTATGGGCTTAGCCGTCGGCTTCATAGTGCTCGCGATACTCCTGCCAATATTCCAGCTAAACCAGATAATACGCTGACCCCGCCGCTTTTATCCCCCTTTTTTTCATCAAACCCTGAATCTCAGACGCTGTCAAAGATACGCAGGCGCTTTTAATCCTTTTGGATTAATGCCTTAGTACTAACACGCTGTCCCCCTAAAGTCGCATTCGCGTCTTAATACTTTTAATCGATATTTATATTCTTTTGTTGGATTGCCTAAAGGGCAAACGCGGCTATGATTGATTGTGTATGGAAGCGATGACGGGAAAAACGAGATACCTGACGGCGGCCATCGGAAGGGGACAAATGCAGCTAAGGGTCTGCCCGCGATGCTATAAGGCGTTCTACATACCCGTAGGGCAGGATGCGATCGTATGCCCCTTCTGCGGCCACATATTCTCCGAAAGAAGGCGGCGCGGGAGGGTAAAAGGCGAGCTTGAGATAACCTTAAGGCTCAACGGCTCGGAAATACCCGCCCGCGCCGTAGATTACTCAGAGGACGGCGCGGGGATAATATTTTACGGCGATTTCCTTGAGGTCGACGCGCTCCTCGATGTCCATATAGACAGCATCAAGAGGCCCGCAAAAACGGTCTGGATAAAAAGGGTGTCAAGGCACTTTGTCTCCGCAGGGCTAAGGCTCCTTTAGGGGACGCTATAAACCGGAGGTCTTTAATGGAAAAAACCAGTTTGAAGAAGGCTTGCGTGTATATGCTGATAGCCCTGTGCGGAGCGCTCGCCTCCCAGACAGCGGGGGCCGAGGGGCCGGTTAAGGCCGGATATGTCATGGCAAAGCAGGAAGGCCCGAAACAGCAGGCCCCGAAACAGAGCGCGGCTAAAAAGGACTTAAGCGCCGAGAAGGCGGCGGCTGAAAAGACAGCGCCCGCCGAGAAAGCGGTCTTAAAGGATAATGCGCCGGCGGCTCAGGACCCGGATTATGTCATAGGCATAGAGGATGTGCTTGAGATCTCGGTCTGGAAGAACCCGGATCTCTCCAAGACAGTCTCAGTAAGGCCGGACGGGATGATATCTCTTCCTCTTATAGGCGATATGAGGGCGGCAGGCCTGACCCCCGGCCAGCTGAGGGACGCTGTAACAGATCGGCTTAAGGAGTATCAGGAGACGGTCGTAACCTCAGTGATCGTGAGCGAGGTAAGGAGCTACAGGATATTCATCCTCGGCGAGGTCTTAAACCCAGGCACATACACGACGATGAGGAAGACTACAGTGCTGCAGGCCATAGCCCTTGCCGGAGGCTTTAACCAGTTCGCGTCCAAGAACAGGATCGTGCTTGTAAGGGAAAAATCGGGGAGCATAAACCCCGAGAAGATAAACATCCGCTTCGACGACATAGTCGACTCAGGCGAAAAGGCCGACAAGAACCTTATATTAAAACCGGGAGATACCATCTTTGTGCCATAGGGCAACTATTGCGCTAATCTTTCTGGCTGCGCTATTTCCCGCTGAACATGCTATCGCGGAAAATTTCACGGTAAGGCCGTCCATTACCTTAGAGGAGAGGTATGACAGCAACGTCCGGTTCAGGGGCGGGGACGCCAGGGACAGGGACGATCTCGTCACGAGGGCTATGCCCCAGATAAAGTTCTTCAGAAAAAGAGCGAGGTACGATTTGGACGGACTCTACAGGTTTGAGGCGAACTATCACGCGATGAACCCCGAGCTCAATAACATCTCGCACAGGGCGTACATAGATTCCTCAATAGACCTCACGAAGAGGACGAGGCTCAATATCGGTGACAGCTTCTCGTTCGACAAGGACTCCCTTCAGGCCTCGGACACCGGGATACTGGTAGAGCGCACCGACATAACCTCGAACAGCGCCTATGCCGGCTTTACCCGCCAGATGAGCAAAAATTCCGATCTCACCCTTACGCTGAGGGACAGCATCCTCGAGTTCGACGACCCCGGGCTTGTAGACAGCAGGACGGACTCCGCCACGCTTTCGACTAATTACAGGTATTCCGAGTCAGGCACGGCAAACCTCTCATATATATTTACCAATTACCATTTCGACACAAAGAAGAACATAGAGACCCACGCGTTAAGGATTGGGGCTACGGAGGACGTCTCCCCATCGGTTACGGTAAACCTATCGGGCGGCGCCGTCTACGCGCCGGGGCTCGACGGGGGCGATAAGTATTTTTTGGTGGCGAACGCCGGGCTTGAAGGCACTTACAGGGATTCGATTGTAACGCTGGCCTACATCCGCGAGGTCACCGTGCCCACAGGCCTTACGGATACCATTAACATAAGCGACAGGGTCGCCTTCACCGTCGGGCAGGAATTTACGAGGTCTTTTACGGCAACCGTCTTCGGGG
>JAUSLB010000080.1 GCA_030646655.1 Deltaproteobacteria bacterium
CTATTCTTTTAACAAATGCCTTTGCGCCTTTGGGAATAAGAATTGGAAGGGTTCAGGTTATAAACCTGAACCCGCTTAGCCTACTAACAGGATGTTGAAAAAGCCCGTCCTGGACTTTTTCAACAACGACTTGGCCGAAATGAATTCGTCCAAGTCTCACAGATTGCTCGACTTTTCAAGCCTCGCAATCTGGCAATCCGTCCATGGATTGCCTTATCAGGCTGTTTTTCAACATCCTTCTAAAGTTTAAATCTTACATATCGAGTTCGGCGCGAAAAGGGGCGGGCCATTAATTACTCATAATCTCCAAAAGCTTGCACTTCTCCCAGAGCGTCTTTCTTGACACCCCGAGCAGTTTCGCCGCGAGGCTCTTGTTGCCCTTGGTCTCTTCCAATACCTTTTTTATATACTGCTTCTCGAAGTCCTTTATCGCCTTCGACAGGTGCTCGTAGTTGCGGATGCTGTTTATCACCTTGAAGCAGTCCCCGAGGCTTGAGATCTCTTCTGATAAGTCCCACGGCTGGACCTCCTCGCCTTTGCCCATGACAACCGCCCTTTCGATGGTATTCTCAAGCTCCCTGACATTTCCCGGAAAAGGGTACTTAAGCAGCAGTTCCATAGCCTCGATCGAGATCCCCTTTATAGGCTTTTTGTGCTGCTCGGCGAAATACTTCAGGAAATGGTTCGCAAGGAGCATTATGTCGCCCTGCCTCTCCCTCAGGGGCGGGAGCGTCATGGGAACGACATTCAAACGGTAATAAAGGTCTTCCCTGAACGCGCCGGACCTCACCTCTTTCTTCAGGTCCCTCTGTGTAGCGCAGATTATCCTCACATCCGCGCTTATGGTCTCGGTGCCGCCGAGCCTCTCGAACTTTTTCTCCTGAAGGACCCTTAATAATTTAACCTGTATCGCAGGGGAGATCTCGCCGACCTCGTCGAGGAAGAAAGTGCCTTTGTCGGCGAGCTCGAACCTTCCCTTCTTCTGCTTTACGGCCCCTGTGAACGCGCCCTTCTCGTACCCGAACAGCTCCGCCTCAAGGAGCGTTTCAGGCAGCGCCGCGCAGCTTATCTTGACGAAAGGCTCGTTCTTGCGGGGGCTGCTGTAGTGTATCGCGTTGGCGATAAGCTCTTTGCCTGTGCCGCTCTCGCCGAATATCAGGACGGTTGAGTCGGTCTGCGATACGATCTTGACCTTCTCGAATATCTCGTTCATCCTCTCGCTCTTGCCGATTATCCCGCTAAAGTTATACCGCCCCCCGACCTGCTCCTTTAGGAAAATATTCTCTTCCTCAAGCTCCTTCACCCTCACTATCCTCTTTGCCATAAGGAGGAGCTCATCCATAGAGAAGGGCTTGGTTATGTAGTCATACGCGCCGTTCCTCATCGCCTCCACCGCCGTATCCACAGACCCGTAGGCGGTTATGAATATGACCATCGCCTCCGGCGAATACCTCCTGCACGCCTTCAATACCTCTATGCCGTCGAGGTCAGGAAGGCGCAGATCCGTTATCACGATATCAAAGGCGTTGTCCCTGAATAGCGTTATGCCTTCCTTGCCGAGCCCGGTCTCGGCTACCGCATAGCCTTCCATTTTGAGGGCGTCGCTGATCGAAATCCTCATCAGGGGCTCATCGTCTATAATAAGTACCCTCGGCGTCCTTGACATTTTTATCTCACGCGTTTATCGGGAGGAAGACCTTGAAGACGGTCCCCTTGCCCATGTGGCTTTCCACCTCTATTTTTCCCTTATGACGCTCTATTATACCACGGCTCACCGAAAGCCCCAAGCCGGTGCCCATGCCCACGCCTTTTGTCGTAAAGAACGGGTCGAACACCCTCGGCAGGTTCTCGGGAGGTATGCCGCAGCCGTTATCGGACACCTCTATGCAGTACCAGCTCCCCTCAAAGCGCGTGGAGACCTCTATAAGCCCCTCGCCCTCGACAGCCTGAACGGCGTTGAGTATTAAATTCACGAGTATCTGCTCTATCTGGTGCTTGTCAACGAGGATGGAGGGAAGGCCCTGCCCGAGGTTCTTGACGAGCCTTACATCCCTTCCTTTAATGGAGTGGACGAACAGCGGTATTATCCCCTCTATCATGCCGTTTATGTCCGTTAAGCTAAGCTCAGGCGCGTGCTGCTGGGAAAAATCAAGCAATTGCCTTACAATATTCTGCACCCTCTTGATCCCGTCCTCCATGAAGTCAAGATACTCTTGCTTCCTCTCATCCGTAAGCCTCATCTTTTTAAAATTATAGAAGCAGTTCAATATGCCGCCGAGCGGGTTATTTATCTCGTGGGCGAGGCCCGCCGCGAGCTGGCCTACGGCCGCGAGCTTCTCGCTCGAAAGTATCGACGCCTCAAGATCTTTTTTCTTCGTTATATCCTCAGCCATCCAGACCACATAATCCGCCTCCCTCCCCTTGCCGGACAATATCGGGAATATGCTGGTGCTCAAATAAAGGTCCCGCCCGTCCTTTGTCGTTATCTTCTGCTCGAGGCCCTTGGCCTCCCCTGTGTCAAAGACCCCGTCTATCAGCCTGTCGAGCCCCCTTTTAAGCTCGGGACTTGTGAGGTGGGCTATGAAGTTAAAGTTCGAGCAGTCCTCGGAGCTTGAGTTGCATACGGGGCAGGGCTCGATCGAGTGCCTGTTCCACGCGACAATGGATATGTTCATCTCACGGACGTACAGGCAGTAAGGGAGGCTGTTTATGATCGACTCTATCAGGTTCTTCTGCTGCCGCAGGTGTATCTGGCTCTGGGATATCCTCTCTTCGTTATCGCGCAGGTTCCTTACCATCATGTCGAACGTACGGGCAAGCTCGGCTATCTCGTCGTTCCACTCGGGCACTCCGGCCCTTATGTCGAGGTTCCCGGCTGAGACGAGCTGGGCCTTTTTCGTGAGAGACTTTATGGGGCGGGTTATCATGTAGGTGATAAGGTAAGCTACGCCAGTGGCGAGGAAGAGCCCGGCAAGGGCGATCGTGGTTACGGCCTTTATGTTCTTATACTGGAGCTCGACGAACTTTTCCTTAGGCACTCCCACGAAAAGAGAGCCTATTATACTGCCGTCGGAATTTATTATCGGGTCAAAGGCGGTGATATAGTACCTGTGGGCGATCGAGGTCTCTCCCCTGAAGCCGTTTTTGCTGTTTATCTCCACCAAAACATCTTTGGGTATCAGATGCCCTATGGTCCTCTCTCCCACATCGTTGAGCACATTCGTGGCTATCTGGACGTCGTTCAGCGCGATAGTGACGAGCGAGCCGGGGATCGAGTCAGCTAACGCGTCGGAAACGAAGGCGTCGTTATTTATGAGGTCTCCTGATACGATCGCGCCCGCGACATTGTCATTCCTGTCCGTAACAGGCGTTACCACGAGGAGCATCATCCCGTCTTTCAGCTCGTACTCTCCTTTTTCAGAGGCGACCGGCACGATGGCGCCCTTATCGATGCCTTCTTCTTTAAGAATCTCGTACGGGACTATCTCGGTAGAGATGAAAGAGGTCTTTTTCTTAAGCGCCTTTTCTACGAGGCCGTTAAAGGAGAGCTTTATGCCTGAGGCGCGGGTGTTATTGGAGGCTATAGTGTTAGCGCCGCTGTCGACTATGGCCCAGAGGTCGACATAGGGCCTGTGATTTTTCCAGAGGTTAAGCTGGCCCCTCAGGAACTCCTTGTCCCTTTTCGCTATGGCGTCTTTTATATAGACCTCAGTGGATGCCTGAAGCATGCCGTACTGCATCTGGTAAGCCCTCGCGTAGTACTGCATCCACGCGGCCTTGAGGTTATTGTTGATCGTCTCCTGCGCGTCGTCCTTTTTGCTGCTGCTTATGATGGCGGTAGTTAAGATGGCAAGAAGGATGGTCGGCAGCAGCGTGACGAGGAGAAATGAGAGTATGAGTTTGCTGCCTATGTTCATTGTAACGCCTTCTTTTGAAGCTCCCTGCGGCAAGCCGCAGGGAGCTTCAAAATGTAAGGAAAAATTAATTTCTATCCGCTCGCTAACCCCGGGGGCCAAGCTGAGGGGAACGCGCCCGCTATGCATTTTCAGGTGGGAACCGGTTTAAAGGCGGGCCTCCGGTTTCAAATTAAAACAACGAAAATACCTATAAAAATTAGGATATTATAAAAACCCTTCAAAGTCAAGGAAGGCCCAAAATAGAAAGGAGGGGAGGCCAAAAGGCCTCCCCATAGCGAGGGAGGTGAACAGGACCCGGAGTTAAAAAGCGTAGAAGGGGATT
>JAUSLB010000082.1 GCA_030646655.1 Deltaproteobacteria bacterium
AGGTCGAAAAGAAGAAACTCGTTTTACGGAGCGGCGCTAAAAATGGAGACCTTATTTTTGTGACGGGCGCATTGGGGGGATCGATAAAGAAAAGGCATTTAAATTTTATGCCCAGGGTAAGAGAGGCCCGCGAGATCCTAAAGCATTTCAAAATAAATTCTATGATAGATATCTCCGACGGCCTGGCGCTTGATCTGAACAGGATACTCGAGGCGAGCGGGGTCGGAGCTGTAATATACGAAAACGCAATTCCTCTTTCAAGGGACGCGGCCTCGATAAACGGCGCCCTTTACGATGGAGAGGACTACGAGCTCCTCTTTACATCCTCTGAAGGGAACAGGGACAGAATAGCCTCTCTTTCAAAGGCCCTCGGCTTACGGATAACCCCCATAGGGAGGATAACCGGCGGCAAAAGGCTAAAGGTCATCGATAAAGAAGGAAGGCCTTATAGGCTTAAAAGCCCCGGCTTTGAGCATTTTTAACCTCGCGATTATTTTTATAAAACGAAACCCTGTTTATCGGCCGATAAAATCCCGGTTCAGGTCATTTGTTTAGCGCCATCGAAATCGCAATAGACCCGCGCCCTTTCTATATTTAGCGCCAAAGCCCTGTTTAAGCCCTGAAATTACCCCTTCGAAAGGCAAAGGAAGCGGCGAGCAAGGCGATTGACTTTGCCGTAAAAACAATTCTATAATAAAGCCTTTGAAAGGCAGGGTTGTGAATATAAAGATACCGATCGGCTATAAATTCATACTCGGCTTCATAGCGGTTGTTGCCGCCGCGGCCTTTGTCCCAGACCTCGTAGAAAAGACCGAGGCGGCGGAATGGCTGAAACAGCCGCTGAGCTTCCTGACCGCGATCCTTATAGGCCTCATCCTCGGCTCTATATTCACGCGCAACTTCACAAAACACTTCAGCTCCCTTACCGGCATGGCCCAGAGGATAAGCATGGGCGACCTCACCAACTCCGGCAGCCCGGGCATGAAGCTCTTCAAGGACGAGACGAGCGACCTCGAAGACGCCATAGCCCTCATGTCGGAAAGCCTGAGGGGGTTAGTAGAGCGGATAAAGAATACCGTCGCCGAGCTGGCGGCCTCGCAGGAGGCGCTGAGCGCTGTGGTGTTGAAAGGCAACGAGACGTCCAAGGAGGTAATCTCCGGCACATCCGATATCTTCGACGGAGCGCTCGAGCAGGCCAACCACATAGGGGACGCGTCCTCGACGGTGAAAGTGATGGCGGAGCTGGCGGACGATGTGGCGAACAAGGTAACCGAGAGCGCGAACGCCTCCCAGAAGGTGAACTCCATGGTGCAGAGGGGCGCCACGACAGCCACAAGCGCTATGGAGAAGATGGAGACTATTTTCAACGGCATCGAGAATACCGAGGCCGCCGCGATACGGCTGAAGGACAAGCTCAACGACATACCCAAGATACTCGACGTGATAACGCATATCTCCCGCCAGACCGATCTCCTCGCCCTTAACGCCACCATCGAGGCCTCAAAGGCAGGCGAGCACGGCAGGGGCTTCGCCATGGTAGCCGAGGAGGTGCGCCGGTTCGCCGACAACACCAATAACAGCGTTCAGGACGTCGCCATGATAGTAAAGGACTTAAAGCTCGAGGTCGAAAGGGTCGTCGCCTCGGCGAGCGAGGGGACATCGAACCTGAAGGGCGGGAGGGACGACTTAAGGAAGATACGCGAGATACTCGTTGACATAACCACCTACACGTCGGATGTCGCCGAGAAGGCGACTCTGATACTCGGCCTTACGCACAAGCAGAAGGAGAAGGCTGAAAAGACCGTCGGGATAATAACTCAGGTAGCTGATATCGCAAAGGAGAACCTCACATCGACCGAGAAGGTCGAGGCGGCGGTCGAGAGGCACGGGGCCGCGATAGGCGAGACGATCGCCGCCACGGAAAAGCTCTCGGTGCTCTCGAAAGAGCTTAAGGCCGTCGTGGCCAAGTTCAACCTGTAAATACGGACAGGGCTGAGGCGATAAGAAAAGCATGGATGGAGACAGGCTCGTCATAGAGCTCAAAGGCTTGAACCTCGGGCTCGGCACAAAGGCGGTGGCGGGTATCGTCGAGACGGAAAAGATCCCGTTCATGCCGGGGCAGAGCGGGTTCATAGCGGGCATAATCAGCTTTAGGAACGAGCCTGTGACGGTTATAGATATCCCCAAGGCCTTCGGGGCCGCTGCCGGGGCTGAAGGCGGGCCCCACAAGGTGGTCGTGGTAAAAGAGAAAAACAGGCACCTCGGCCTTGACGCGGGCTCATCAGCCGTATCTTTCCTCTGGGAAGAGGAGATAAAGGGCTTAAGCCCCGCTCAAGGCGGCGGGAAGTACATAAAAGAATTCATCGATGTCAACGGAAGAAGCATCGGGATGATCGACTCTGCGGCGCTCTTCGAAGAGGCGGTCCGGATACTGTCAACAGAGGGCAGCGGTGTCTAAGAGAGTCGTTATAGCTGACGATGCGGCGTTCTTCAGGACCGCCCTGAGGGAGATACTCCTAAAGGGCGGCTTCGACGTCGTCGGGGAGGCCACAAACGGGGCGGACGCGTTTGAAAAGGTGCAGGCGTTAAGGCCCGACATAGTCATCCTCGATGTGGTCATGCCGGTCAAGAACGGGCTCGAGGCGGCAAAGGAGATTAGCCTTTTAAAACTCCCGATTAAGATAGTCATGTGCACGTCGCTGGGGTACGAGCCCATTGTCGAAGAGGCTATGAAGGCAGGGGCGTGCGCATACATCATAAAGCCGCTCTCAGAGACAAAAGTCTTAAATACCCTTAACGGCCTCGGGGCGCAGGGCCTTTAGACCCGCCTTTCCAAACCGGCTCAATGGATACATCCAAATATAAAGCCCTTTACCTTCAGGAGACGAACGAGCACCTCTTGGGCATCGAGAAGGGCCTCCTTGCTATCGAGAAGGACCCTGCCGAGGCCTCCGTGCTCGACAGCCTGTTCAGGCACTACCACTCGATCAAGGGCATGTCCGCCTCGATGGGGTACGAGCCGGTAATGAAGCTCTCCCACGCGCAGGAGGACCTCTTGTCGCTCCTTCGCTCCAAGAAATTAACCCTCACGACGGAAATCACCTCGGCGCTCCTTTACTGCCTTGACGCGCTCAAGAACCTCGTTAAGAGGGTCGAGGAGGACCTCCCGCTCGAAGTCGATATCTCCCCTTTCGTAAAGAGGCTTAAATCCGCCGTCGAGGGCCGCCCCGTCGAGGCACGGGAGAGCGCCGCGCCCGCTGAGCTTAAGCTTTCAAATGTGATGAAGGTCGAGGGCAAGGTCTTTGACGATCTCCTTGCCACTGTCGGCGACTTATTTATGGCGCTATCCTCCTTTAAATCCCTCACCCATATCTCGCGCTCCATAGAGTTTAAGGACAGCGTATATCTTCTCGGCAAATCGATCAACAGCATACACCACAGCATCCTTTCGGCGCGGATGCTCCCGATAGAGGACCTGACAGAGGGCCTTCCGAGGGTTATAAGGGATATTTCAAAGCAAAGCGGGAAGAAGGTCGAGCTTAAGGTCGAGGGGGCCGGCATAAGCCTCGATCGGGCGATACTCGAAAGCCTCGGCGCTCCCATGGTGCACATAATAAGGAACGCCGTTGACCACGGCATAGAGCCTTTGACCGAGAGGATGCAGGCCGGCAAATCCCCTGAAGGGAACATAACAGTCAGGGCCTCAGCGAAAAAGGACAAGGTAATTATCGAGGTGGCGGACGACGGGAAAGGGATAGACTGCGACAAAGTAAGGGAGAAGGCCATAAAGAGCGGGGTCCCGGCTGAGCGTGTAAGGGCCATGACCGACAGGGAGGCCTTGATGCTCGTCTGCCTGCCCGGATTGTCTACGGCTGAGGCGGTCACGGACACTTCGGGAAGGGGCGTGGGCATGGATGTGGTAAAGGAGATGACCGAGGGGCTCGGCGGAGCGCTCGTGATAGAGTCGGCCCCCGGCAAAGGGACGAAGATAATAATGGAGGTCCCACGCACCACCTCGATAATAAAGACCCTTCTCGTAAGGGTGGAGGGCGAGCCTTTCCTCATCCCCATCTCGAAGATAGAGAGGGTTGCCGAGGTGAGGCATGAGGATATCTCGGACGGGGTCCTTAAGCATAACGGGGCAGACCTGCCTGTAATCCCGCTTGGAAGGCTCCTCGGCATGGAGGAGGAGACCGAGAGCCCTGTTTATACGGTAATAATCGTAGAGAGCGGGCGTGACGAAAACGCGGGCAGGCTTATCGGGTTAAGGGTCGATGACTTCGGGGATGAGATGGAGGCTTACATAAAGCCTTTGGTCCCGCCCATGTCGAAATTGTGGGGCGTATCAGGGATCGCCGTCGTTGGCGACGGCAGGCCGGTATTCCTCCTTGATCTCCCCCAGATAGTATCAAAGGCCGCTCATGGCGCGTATTAGCATTTCTATAAATTAAAGGACTGCTGAAAATTTATCTTATTCAGCAGTCCTTCCCGGTCACAAAGAACGGTCACGGTCTTTTATGAACATAAATATCCTAAAAGAACTCCTCGAAGGCGTAAGGGACGGGAATATAGGGATAGAGCGGGCCTTAGAGGAGCTAAAGACCCTCCCGTTCGAGGAGCTTGAGTTCGCCACGGTCGATACCCACAGGTCTTTAAGGCAGGGCTTCCCGGAGGTGATCTTCGGAGAGGGGAAGACGACCCAGCAGATAAACGCGATAATAAGGAGCATGCTCAAGAGGAAGGAGAACGTCCTTGTAACAAGGCTGGATAAGAAAAAGGGCGCGGCTCTTAAAAAGGCCTTCCCCAAGGGAGACTACAAACGGCTCTCGAGGACTTTCTTCATCAAAACACACGATATAAAGGATAACGGAAAGGGGCTGATACTCGTTATCTCCGCCGGGACCTCGGATGTGCCTGTCGCTGAAGAGGCGGCGATTACAGCTGAAGCGATGGGCAACCGCGTCCAGAGGCTCTATGATGTCGGGGTGGCTGGCATACACAGGCTCCTCCATAAGAAAAAGGAGCTTTTTGCCGCGAATGTATTAATAGTAGTGGCGGGCATGGAAGGGGCGCTCCCCAGCGTCGTATCAGGGCTGGTAGGCAGGCCCGTAATAGCCGTGCCGACATCAATCGGATACGGGGCTAACCTCGGGGGGCTTACGACCCTGATGGCGATGCTCAATTCCTGCTCAGCAGGGATCTCGGTAGTTAACATCGACAACGGTTTTGGGGCGGCGTATGTGGCGAGTTTGATAAACAGGGAGTAGAACCGATTACCGTGAAAAGATTTAAAAAGAGCTTTCTTTAATTGACTTAAACTACGCTCCTAATTATCCCGAAGGGAAAAAATGAAAGTCCTATATTTCGACTGCCCAATGGGCATAAGCGGCGACATGTGCATGGCCGCGCTCATCGACATGGGCGTTGATTTCAAAATGGTATTAAAGGAGCTTAAGAAGCTCAAGGCCGATAAGATAGATGTAGCCATAAATAAGGAACTCCGCCATTCGATAGCAGGGACTACATTCAGGGTAAGGATCAAAGAGTCCCACCACCATAGGACTTTCAAGGACATAAAGGGGCTCATAAACGACAGCAAACTTTCGCCTGACGTAAAGAATTTGAGCGTATCGATCTTTAAAGAAATCGCCGTAGCCGAAGGCAAGGTCCACGGCATCCCCTTACAGGATGTCCACTTCCACGAGGTCGGGGCAATGGACTCGATAATAGACATCGTCGGCGCTTCGGTAGCGATAATGTCCCTTAAGGCGGACAGGATAATATCGTCGCCCATCCCGCTCGGCTCAGGCTGGGCGAACACCATGCACGGCAGGATCCCGATACCCGCCCCGGCTACCGTTGAGATATTAAAAGGAGTCCCTATCGTATCGACCGAAATACCCTTCGAGCTTACGACCCCGACAGGCGCGGCCATAATAAAGACGGTGGCGAGCGGGTTCGGCCCCCTGCCGGACATGGTGATAGAAAAGACAGGCTACGGCGCGGGGAAAAAGGATTTCAGGGAGTCCGCCAATATCTTAAGGGTGATGCTCGGGGAGGCAAGGGAGGAGCAACCTGCCTCCGGAGGCAGGTTGCT
>JAUSLB010000083.1 GCA_030646655.1 Deltaproteobacteria bacterium
GCCCCTGCCGCTGATGAAATAGAATATCCCTGTTCCGCTCTGGTGCGGCTTTATCTCCTGCCCGGGCTCCATGCAGATAAGAGGGACCTTGTATTCGGGCTTTACCCTCAAAATCCTCGGCATGAACTCCTCAGCAAAGCCTATCCTGTCTTTAAGGTCGACGAACTCCATATTCAAGCCTCCTGAAATTATTTTCCGGTCTTTAAGCGGATGGAACGGCCTAATTACGCATTTTTTTGCAAGCCTGCGTTTATTTTTTTCCGTGAGGGTTTTTGAATTGGCCGCTTCCGTTTTCCCATGAATTTTCTAACATAAAAACAGGTGAGTTCCAATAAAAAAGGCTGTCCCGGATATCCGCCCTAAGTCAGGGTAGGGGTTGGAACTGAAGACCCGAGAGGGCAAGGCGGGCTAACCGCTTATTTTTCTTTAAAAATTCTGATTCAGTACGCTGGGGCGAACCACAAGACAGATGGCTCTTGACAAACCGTTATAAAAATATTATATTACAGATAGGTCGTGTAAAAGGTGTTGACTGCATCTTACACTTTTTTAACCTTTTTTAACCGCAGGAGGTGAAATATGTTTAAACGGCATGCGATAGATGTTTTACACCTTGACCACAGTCAGATTGTTTCGTTCTATTATGCGGCTGCGTTAGTGGCCGGAACAATCGCATTGATCGGCGTGGCGTTACTTTTCAGCAACATAGTAGTGCCGCAGGACCCGGAAACCCAAATGCTGAGCTTTATCATCGGATGAAGCCTTTTTGGACATCCGAGGCTGTACTCAGCTTGCCGCGGACTTATTGAAGATGGCGAGATCGATATTTTTGAGCCTCTCGTAAGCAGACGGACCGCTGGATGTTCATGAAGAAGTCTATATAGGGCAGACTCCTGAAGTATTATAAGTATATCATATTATAGGTTTCCAGTTTTGTTTTAAAAATCAAAGGGATAGAGACGCAACGCCTCCATCCCTTTTTCATTTTATCTCCTCCCCGCAGGGATTTTAATGTCGGGAAATATAAAAGCCGCCTTTTGATCCCGTTATGCGGGCGGCTTGAAAATGCACGGCGAGCGCATCCCCCGCTGATAGCTGCGGGCTATCGAGCGAGGAATTTTTAAAAGAGGCGGCTTATATATAATATACGCCGGTAACATCAGGCATCCTCAGCGCCTTTTTCCTGTAAGAGAAATTCATGGCGACCCTGTATGTTATCCCCTTGGGGCTCCTTAAGCTCCTTTTAAGTATATTATTAATCGTATAAGTCTTCCGGAATATCCAGTAATACCCGTTCTGCAGATCATCTATCGTCATGGACTTGGGCTGGAAGACTACCTCGCCCGTATGGTATTTCGCCCAGTCCCTGTCGATTATCCTGCCTTCCTTCTCAAGGACGCCGTAGGTCACCGTGCCGGGCAGAGGCGTGAGTATATGAAACTGCGCCGCGTCAATGCCCGTCTCCATTATAAAGTCAAAGGTATTTTTGAAAACGGTCTTATCGTCTTCATCCAATCCGAATACAAAGCTTCCAAGGATATTTATGCCTGCGTCATGTATCTTTTTTATCGCCTCTTTGTAGCCCTTCGCCGAGTTCCAGCCCTTGTGCATCTTCTCAAGGTTTTTCTGCGACAGGCTCTCGAAGCCTATGAACACATACTTGCCGCCGCTCTTCGCGTAGAGTTTAAGAAGCTCAGGGTCTTTCGCCATCGTAATGGACGCCTGGCTTCCCCATCTGAGCTTAAGCGGTATCAGTTCCTTAAAAAGCTCCTTCGCGTATTTCGGCCTGCCTGCTATGTTGTCGTCAACAAAGAAAAAATCCTTTGTGTCAAAGCCTTTTATCTCCTCGATCACATCCTTAACGGGCCTTACCCTGAATTCGTTGCCGAAAAACGCGGTTACCGCGCAGTAGTCGCAGTTAAACGGGCAGCCGCGGGTTGCCTGAAGGGTATTAAAGCCGGATAGATACATGGCCCTGTCAAGAAGGTCTCTTCTGGGGGCGGCCATATTTTTCATATCGCACAGATGTTCCGCCTTGTATTTTTGTTTCAATTCTCCCCTTTTGAAATCTTCAAGAGCCTTATGCCAGACAAGCTCCGCCTCGCCGATAATGACGGCATCCGCATGAGTAAGCGCCTCATCCGGCAGGGCGGATACATGTACGCCGCCCATTATGACCTTGACGCCTTTTCTTCTGAATTTGTCCGCTATCTCGTAGGCGCTCGGCATCTCGGTCGTGAATCCGGTTATGCCGACGATATCGGCCTTGGCATCGTAATCAACCGGCTTGGCCCTTGCATCCAGTATCTCTACATCCCATTCCTTTGGGGTAAGCGCGGCGATAGTCGGGAGGTTTAAACGGACAAACCCAGCTTTGCCTTTCTTGGAGACCTTGCCCCAGAAACCGCGCTCGTTTCTTGGAAGTATCAAAAGCAGCTTCATATCAATAGGCTAACAGGTATCGACCTTTCAAAGCAAGCCATCATTTGTTCGCATAGATATTTTTTAACGGTAAACAACGCATGAAAATGCATGGCGGGGGAGCCCGGCTTGCCGCGCGGTTAGCGAGCGGATAGGAATAGCCGCTTCCCTGCATTTTTAAAAGATTCAATAATAAGCCTTGACGACTTGGAGATTGTGTGCAATAATGCATTCAACTGAAGTTCCGGATGTCCTTGTTGTTTGCAGCCGCAAAGACCTTCGTCTTTGCGGTTTTTTTATGACCTGCCTCCGTGACCTTCAAATACTAAAAAGGAGGTATATCATCATGGCAAACGGAACTGTTAAGTGGTTCAATGATTCCAAGGGCTTCGGATTCATCAGCAAAGAAGACGGCGGAGACGTGTTTGTGCACTATGCTGACATTCAGGATCAGGGCTTTAAGTCCCTTGCTGAAGGTCAGGCGGTAAGTTTTGAAGTAGTCGATGGACCCAAGGGCCCCAAGGCAACTAATGTAGTAAAACTCTAAGCTCGAAGAAAAGGCAGGCCCGTTTCTTCGGGCCTGCCTTTTTTAATAAAACCGCGCTCGCAGCGTCATTCACTTTTTAAACCTGCCTAAACCTGCCATCAAGGCTTACTGTGCTTAAAGCGGCGTATTAATACCGGACCCTCAGGCATAAGATACTGTGCTTAGCTCATCTGGCCTAAACACATACTTCACGGAAATCTCAGTCATTGATTTAAGGCAGGCTCCTTCGTTCGATTTTCCGGAATTCCGTCTTACGCCAGAGTTAATACTTGTATCCTTAAAGACCTTCCTTCAGTGAAAATGTATCGCCTCCGGAATAACGGTCCAAAAACGCACAAGGAAAACCAACGGTAAACCATGAAAAGAAAAGTTATGAAAAAGGGCAAGATAGCGGATATAAAAGAGATGTTGGACAGGCTTAAGGCTTTAAGGAAGGAAAAGAACCTTGGGCAGGAATACATAGCGGAGCAGCTTGGGATCGACAGTACCACGTATATTGAAAAGGAAAACGGGTTAATCCCCATGACGATAAAAGAGTGGCTTCAGATCTCTAATATTGCGGAGGTAAAACTGCTTTATTTTTTAAAGGATAACAGTTAAAAAAACTCGTTTCCCAAGCAGGGTTTGACAGGACTGTCGTCCGTGATAATCAAAATTCGCAGAACCGCCCTCGTATATCGCGCACCCTGCCCTTTGGCTTTTTCCGGAAAAAGTGTCATTTTTCTATCCTGAAAAATAATAGCCCGCACATGGTCTACACGCCCCTTCGCTTCCGTTGCTCCCGCTGGCCGCATGACATTCAATTAAGCTGAAAGAAGGCTGTTTTAATCTCTTGACAACGATCGAAGCTCAGGTTTATTTTAATGACTATGGATCGATTGATCGGATTCCTTATCGGGATGCTCCAACGTTTCGAGAAATGGGATAAAGCCAAGCTCGCTAAAGAATTAAGGGAACTGTTCTATTTTATAAACAAACAGGTCTTTAAGCAGATCCCGAGTATCAGCGCCGTTGGGGGCATATTGGTCGGGGCATGGGTCTCTTCTACCTTTACGACCTCGCGGTTTAAAGGGACATTGGCCTCATTCGGCATGATAAAAGGCGGGACCCATGTCGTCAGCCCCGCCACATACAGATTCCTTTCTATATTTCTGCCTATCATAACCGCCGGCATTACAGCTTATGTGATCCAGAAAACCTTAAAGACCTACCGCGAAAAGCAGTTAGACAGGAATATGGCGAGGGTAGCCTCGTTAGGACAGGAGGTTCAGGCTGAACTCCGGGAAAGACTGACCCTTCTTGAAAAGGCCAAAGAAGCCGGGCTCCTCTCGGCCGGCGAATATCAGACGAAGAGGGCCAATCTGTACCAAGCCTATTCTAAAGCCCTTCCCTCCAAAATCGAAGAATTCATCATCAAGAAATTAACCTGATGGATTTTTAAGGAGGGGCTTCCTTGCAAGGGTAACCTCAAGAGTAGTTCGTAACGCGTTAATTGTGCTCCTGCGTCTTATGGAATATTATATCCGGCCATTGCTCCATCACATAATTAAGCTGCCACTCGCTCGGGGCGAGGAACGCAAGGTTCCCTTCCGAGTCGTAGGCAAGCCTCGCCATATTCTTCTTCTCGAACTCGCCGAGCTTTTTCTTGTCGTTCGAGCTTATCCAGCGGGCCCTTGAGCTGTCGGTAGCCTCGTAGACGGCATCTACCCAGTACTCGTCCTTAAGCCTTGCCATAGTCACGTCGAACTGCAGGGCGCCGACGGCCCCCAGTATGTAATCGTTCCCCATAAGGGGCCTGAAAACCTGTACCGCCCCCTCTTCCGTAAGCTGCTCAAGGCCCTTCTGGAGCTGTTTTACCTTGAACGGATTTTTTAGCAGCACTCTCCTGAAGTGCTCGGGCGCGAAGTTTGGGATGCCCGTGAATTTAAGGGGCTCCTTTTCCGTAAAAGTATCGCCTATCTTTATCGTGCCGTGGTTGTGTATGCCTATGATATCGCCGGGATACGCCTCTTCCACGTGCGCCCTGTCCTGCGCCATGAAGATAGTTGCGTTGGCGAGGACTATCTCTTTGCCTATCCTGTGGTGTATTACTCTCATGCCCCTTGTGAATTTTCCCGAGCATATCCGT
Organism: Deltaproteobacteria bacterium; assembly: GCA_030646655.1. Lineage (GTDB taxonomy): Bacteria > Desulfobacterota > GWC2-55-46 > GWC2-55-46 > GWC2-55-46 > JACRCL01. The sequence goes on from JAUSLB010000083.1 coordinate 5,097, forward strand.
AAAAAAGCGATCCTGTCCCTGTGCGCCGGGTCCATGTTAGCCTGTATCTTGAAGGCGAATCCCGAGAACGGCTCTTCGTACGGGGAGACCTCCCTCGTTACGGCGGCCCTGGGCCTCGGGCAGGGCGCCATCTCTACAAAGGCGTCCAGTAGTTCCTTTACGCCGAAGTTGTTTATCGCGCTCCCGAAGAACACGGGGGTCTGGTTCCCCTTCATGTAATGGCCGTAATCGAAAGGGCTGGCCGCGCCCTTCAGTAATTCTATGTCTTCCCTCAGCTCCTGGGCCTGCCTGCCGAGGAGACTATCGAGCCTCGGGTCGTTGAGGTCTGTTATGGTAATGACATCCTGCGCCCTCTTCTCCTGCCCGGGGGTAAAGAGGTTCAGTTCCTTTTTATAAAGGTTATATACGCCCTTGAAGCTTTTCCCCGAGCCTATGGGCCAGGACAGCGGCGTGCATTCTATCTGGAGCTTCTCCTCTATGTCGTGCATGAGGTCGAGGGGGCCAAGCCCCTCCCGGTCGAGCTTATTGACGAAGGTTATGATGGGGGTATTTCTCATGCGGCAGACCGCCATCAGCTTCTCGGTCTGCGTCTCGGCCCCCTTGGCGCTGTCTATTACCATAAGGGCGCTGTCAACGGCGGTCAGGACCCTGTAGGTATCCTCGGAGAAGTCCTGATGCCCCGGCGTATCCAGGAGGTTTATCTCGTAGTCCCTGTAATTGAACTTCATCACGGAAGTGGTTACCGAGATACCCCTGTCCCTCTCTATGGCCATCCAGTCGCTTGTGGCGTGGCGGGAGGCTTTACGGGCCTTGACCGCCCCGGCCATCTGTATCGCGCCTCCGAAGAGGAGCAATTTTTCCGTAAGCGTTGTCTTACCGGCGTCCGGGTGGCTTATTATCCCGAACGTGCGCCTACGGTTCACTTCTTTTTCGTGCTTGCTCATCTCAACTAACCGCCTCTGGTGTCAATATCCGGCCTAAAAAAGGGTTCCATCCATTATTTCCCTTAACCTTTAATGATACAGTAAAGCACCCATAGGGTCAATCTATATAACAATTTCCTTTTTGTTATGGTATGATGCCGGGGCAATTTCTCACGGAAGGGCAAGATGGCTTTAATAAACCTGAGGCGCATAACTGTAGGATTCGGCAGCCCCCTGCTCATAGACGGAATCGATCTCCAGATAGACAAGGGCGAGCGGGTCTGCCTTGTAGGGCGTAACGGGGCCGGAAAATCCACCCTCATGAAGGTAATCAGCGGCGAGATTCAGCCCGACGGCGGCGAGATTACGGCCCAGCAGGGGCTCAAGGCGACGAGATTGACGCAGGAGGTCCCGCATGACCTTACGGGCACGGTTTTCGAGGTGATAGGCGGCGGGCTCGGAGAAATCTATAAGCTTCTGGCCGAGTACCACAACGTAAGCCGGACGCTTGGCGAAGGCAATGATAAAGCCTTAGCCGAGCTTGAGCGGATACACCATGAGCTTGACACAAAGGGCGGCTGGCAGGCGAACCAGATGGTAGAGACCGTCATATCGAAGCTCAGGCTGCCGGCTGATACGGATTTTTCCGCGCTCTCAGGGGGCTATAAGAGACGGGTACTCCTCGGAAGAGCCCTTGTCTCCGACCCGGACCTCCTCTTGCTCGACGAGCCCACGAACCACCTTGACATAGAGTCCATCAGCTGGCTGGAGGAGTTCCTCCTCGGGTTCAGGGGCGCGCTCCTGTTCGTGACCCACGACCGGATGCTCCTCCAGAAGCTCGCTACGCGCATCATAGAGCTCGACAGGGGCAAGCTTACAAGCTGGCAGTGCGATTACAGGAATTACCTCGAACGCAAAGAGGCGCTCCTCAATTCCGAGGCCCAGCAAAACGCCCTATTCGACAAAAAGCTCTCCGAAGAAGAGACATGGATACGTCAAGGCGTAAAGGCCCGCAGGACTCGCAACGAAGGCAGGGTCAGGGCGTTGATGGAGATGAGACAGCAACGGAGCGTTAGGAGAGAACTCGAAGGCGGCGCCAAGATGAAGCTCCAGGAGGCGGAACTATCGGGTAAGCTCGTCATCGAGGCAAAGGGGATAAGCTACTCCTATGACGACGGGAACTCGATTATAAAGGATTTCTCAACGACTATAATGAGGGGCGATAAGGTCGGCATAATCGGCCCTAACGGCTCTGGCAAGAGCACGCTTTTAAAGCTCCTCCTCGGAAAGCTCATCCCCGTCAAGGGCAGCGTGCGCCTGGGAACACGGCTTGAAGTATCTTATTTCGACCAGCACAGGGCCGTCCTCGATTCGGAGCGGTCCGTTCAGGACAATATCGGCGAGGGCAATGACCAGATAATAATAGACGGCAAACCCCGCCACATCATCGGCTACCTTCAGGATTTCCTCTTCTCCCCCTCCCGCGCGCGGACTCCCGTGAAAGTGCTCTCAGGCGGAGAGAGGAACAGGCTTCTTTTGGCGAAGCTGTTTACGAGACCCTCTAACGTGCTTGTGATG
>JAUSLB010000087.1 GCA_030646655.1 Deltaproteobacteria bacterium
GGGTCCTCGCAAGCGCCACAAGCAGGGCGAATATCCCCGCGAAGACGAGCGAGAAGACAGAAAGGAGCAGCCACCCGTATATGAGCCTCTCCGTTCCCCTATCAGGTCTTTTTTCCATATTTTTGAAATGTGAGTGACTTAGCTTTAATTTAGCAGAGCACAGCCTGGAATGCAAGAAAGGGCTCTTTAAGGGCCTGCCGTCTTTGTTTATGCTGCATTATTATCAGGTTGCTTCAAGCCGCAACCTGATAGGCAATCCATGGAAGGATTGCCAAATTACGAAACCGAAAAGTCGAGCAATTTGTAAGGATTGGACGGAGGCAGCCCGGCCAAATCGTGGCTGAAAAAGTCCGGAACGGACTTTTTCAGCCTCATGTTAGAATAAAATAAGCCTTAATAACATGACAGAAATCATTTATTCCTGCTTGAAAGGGATTTATAGTCATTATATAATATATTGTTACTAAATATATTATGGAGGCGTAAATAACATGCTTAGAGAAAGGGTCGAAGAGGCTCTTAACGGCATAAGGCCGGCGTTGCAGGCCGACGGCGGCGATGTAGAGCTCGTTGAGATCGACGAGGCCGAAGGCATCGTAAAGGTCCAGCTTCAGGGGGCCTGCTCCGGGTGTCCGAGCGCCCAGATAACGCTCGCCATGGGCATTGAGAGGGCTATAAAGGAAAGAGTTCCTGAGGTAAAACAGGTACTTTCCGTATAAAAGGCCCCTTTAAGGGTCAATAGCAAAAAGGGGCTTATCTTAAGCCCCCGGACAATACGGGTGCGTAAAGGCCGTAAAAATCTTTTTAAGGGTTACGGCCTTTTCCGCGGATGCGCATCTTGGACATATAAGGGAAATATCTATGGCGTTCTATATTTTAAGCGATTGCATCTCCTGCGGGGCATGCCTTCCGGAGTGCCCTGAGGGGGCTATCACCGAAGGCGGCCCGTTTACCATAGACCCCAAGCTTTGCACCGAGTGCGGCGCCTGCGCCGAAGTTTGCCCGGTGGACGCATGCCAGCCTGCCGCGGCCGGGGTGAAGGCAGGCTGAAAATAGCCTATCTCCGCCCCTGAGATAGCCCCGGGATTTTTCCCGATTTAAGTCTGCACAATTTATCAGGTTGCTTCAAGCCGCAACCTGATTGCAATCCATGGAAGGATTGCCAAATTGCGAGACAAAAAAGTTGAACAATTTGTGAGGCTTGGACGAATTCACTTCGGCCAAGCCGTGGCTGAAAAAGTCCAAGGACGGACTTTTTCAGCATCCTATTAAGACCGGAGGATCACTGGATGAGCAATATTACCGTATGGTTTATAAGATCCGCGATGGTTTATTTTCTTCTGGCCATTATCCTCGGCCTGTACATGAGCGTTGCCGGGCCCCTATACCCGTGGATGCAGATACATGTCCATTTTAATCTGCTTGGCTGGATATCGATGATGATATACGGGGTTGGCTACCACATACTCCCGAGGTTCAGCGGAAAGCAGCTCTGGAACGACAAGCTCTCTTACTGGCAGTTGTGGCTCGCCAATATCGGGCTTGTCGGCATGGCCATAGGCTGGTGGGTGAGGAACGCGTCGAACGACAGCGCGGTGCTCCTCATATTCTCGCTCGTAGAGACGCTATCGATAGTGTTTTTCGTCCTGAACATGATGCTGACGATAAAGGCGGCGCCCGCGCCAATGCCAGCCCCGCCAAGGCCGCCTGCTCCGCCAGTAAAGAAATAATCATCGGGGACGCCTTATGGCGGAAAGCAAGATAAATAAGGACATGATAATCGGGGATGTAATCGAGAGGCACCCTTCGACCTTAAAGGTCTTCAAGAAATACTTCGGCGACGGATGCTTCACCTGCCCGGGCTCCAATAACGAAGACATCTCGTTCGGCTCAATGATGCACAACGTTGACGCCGACGAGGTCGTAGAAGAACTTAACGAGACGATTAAAAAATCAGGATAGAGAAAAGGAAGATGAAGATAACAAAAGAAATAGTCGTTAACGACTGCATAAGGATGTACCCGAAGACTATCGGGGTGTTTACGCAGTTTAAAATAGATTCCTGCTGCGGCGGGGCCGTAAGCATAGAAGACGCGGCAAGGAGGGACGGGGCTCCATTGGACGGGCTTCTCTCAGCCCTCGAAGACGCGGCCTCGAAGTAAACGCCTGAATTTAAGGAGGGATAAATTGGCAACCATAAAGACTATAACCGAAGAGCAGGTGCTAAACGCATTGAGGGGGGTAATGGACCCGGAATTGGGTAAAGACCTCGTTACCCTCAACATGATAAAGAATATACGGATAGAGGGGACGAACGTAAGGTTCAGCCTCATGCTTACCACGATGGCTTGCCCTTTAAAAAAGGAGCTTGAAACCAATTCCGTAAACGCGGTAAAGGCTATCACCGGCGTTACTGAAGTAATAGTTGAGACCGGCGCTGAGGTGCCGAAGGCAAAGCAGATGCCTGATAGGGCGCCAATCCCGAAGGTTAAGAACACCATAGCCGTAGCGAGCGGCAAGGGCGGGGTCGGCAAATCAACTGTTGCCGTGAACCTCGCAATGGCATTGGCGAAGTCAGGGGCAAAGGTCGGCCTCCTCGATACCGACATATACGGGCCGAGCCTGCCTACCATGATGGGCCTGCACGAGCCTCTTTTGGCAACGCCTCAGGAAAAGCTCATCCCCCTTTATAAGTACGGATTGAAGCTTGTATCAGTCGGCTTCATGCTCGATGAGGAGACGCCCCTTATCTGGAGGGGCCCTCTTATAATGCAGTTAGTCAAGCAGTTCCTGACGGGAGTTGAATGGGGCGAGCTCGATTATCTCGTAATAGACCTGCCTCCGGGCACAGGCGATGTCCAGCTTACCCTTGTCCAGACGATACCGCTAACCGGTGCGGTCATCGTGACGACCCCTCAGGATGTGGCGTTAATCGACGCCCGGCGCGCGATAAAGATGTTCAACGAGGTCAAGGTCCCTATAC
>JAUSLB010000092.1 GCA_030646655.1 Deltaproteobacteria bacterium
CAATTTGGCAATCCATCCGTAGGTTGCATTAGAAGGCTGTTTTTTAACAACCTTCTAATTTTAGCGTATCATGTTTTGAGGTCAAGTCAAGACGGCCCGATGCTGCCTTTGAGGGCATCCGGTTGAAAAAAGGGCAAAAATGGTTTATCCTGTTAATTTAAAATTTGCTCAAGTTTTACGGAGGCTTAAATGAGACTAAGAAGAAGGGCCGCTTTAACCTTTTTAACCCTTTTCCTCCTCCTCGGCTCGCTCGCATGGGCCGGGCCCGGAGGCCCGTATAAGACAAGGCTCGATAACGGTTTGACGGTCGTTATAGAGGAAGAACATTCCGCGCCTGTCGTATCCGTGCAGATGTGGGTGAAGGTCGGGAGCGCCGATGAGACAGATAAAGAGGCGGGGATATCCCATGTATTCGAGCACATGCTCTTTAAGGGGACTGAGAAGAGGGAGGTCGGCGAGATAGCGAGCATCGTAGAGTCTGTCGGCGGCGATATAAACGCCTATACATCGTTTGACAATACGGTCTATCACCTGACCGTCCCGAGCCGGCACTTTTTAACCGGCCTCGATATCATAAGCGACGCCATCCAGCGCTCATCCTTCGACCCCGATGAGCTTAGAAAAGAGCTCGAGGTCGTTTTAGAAGAGATAAGGATGAACGAGGACAACCCCGGAAGGAAGCTCTACAAGACCCTCCTATCAACGGCCTACAAGGTACACCCTTACAGGAGGCCTGTAATAGGGTATCAGAAGACCGTTAAATCATTCACGAGGGAACAGATAATCGCCTTCTTTAAAAAATGGTACATACCCAATAATATGACCCTTGTCGTAGTGGGCGATGTTGACCATGACAAGGCGCTCGCTCAGATAAAAAAGGAGTTCAGCTCATTTAAAAAGAAGGAAGACCCTCACAGGAAAAGGCCTGTAGAGCCCGTACAGATGGACTTAAGGACGGATGCAGTCCCGATGGAGATAAAAGAGGCGCACCTCGGGATCTCCTTCCACATACCGGGGCTTGAGGACCCCGACACGTTCGCCCTCGATGTCCTTCAGGTCGTATTGAGCGGCGGGGAGACCTCCCGCCTTTACAAGAAACTGAAGATCGAAGACCAGCTCGTCCACGGCATCTCCGCGTACCCGATGTCGCTTAAGAACCCGGGGCTCTTTTTCGTGACCGCCACGCTTGAGCCCAAGAATATCGAAAAGACCGTAACCGGGGCCCTGAATGAGATAAACCGCCTGAAGGCCGAAGGCCCTGACCGCGAGGAGATCCAGAAGGCGAAGTTCAACCTGGAGAGCGATTTCGTCTTCTCGCGCGAGACTATGGACGGCATAGCGGGAAAGATCGGGTATTACCAGACAAACCTGAATGACCCTGAATACGAGAAGATTTACATCGAGGGCGTAAGAAAGGTCACGCCTGACGATATAATGAGGGTCGCGAAAAAGTATTTCTCGGACGGGAACATCACCGTAACGGCAATTCTTCCCAAGCCTGAGGTGGACCTCGCCGCAAAAGAGGCCCTCGCCTCAGCTGTAATGGAGGCTGAAGAGAAGGCAAAGGAACCTCAGGCAAAAGATTCCGGGGAGAAGATAACGAGGGTGAGGCTCGATAACGGTATAACCCTTATCGTAAAAGAGGTGCACGCCAACCCGACCGTAGCCTTTTACGCCGCCTTCCCGGGCGGGCTCCGTTTTGAGAATAGCACGAATAACGGCGTAGGTAACTTTACGGCCAACATGCTCACGCGGGGGACCTCAAAAAGGACGCGCGAGGAGCTCTCTGGAGAGGTTGAGGAGATGGCAGGGGGCGTTAGCGGATTTTCGGGCTGGAATTCTACGGGCGTATCAGGAAAATTCCTCTCCATGTTCTTTGATAAGGGGCTGTCCATCTTCGCGGATGTGATGACAAACCCCACCTTCCCGGACGACGAGATAGAAAAGCTCAGAAAAGACGTTATCGCGGCCATAAAAAGGCAGGAGGATTATCTCCCCGGCTACACGTTCAAGCTCTTATACAAGGAGCTTTATAAACTCCACCCGTACGGGATGCCTGTGATCGGGACCTTGGAGTCCGTGTCCGCTTTAAAAAGGGACGACCTCGTAAAGCACCGGGAGGAGTTCTTTATCCCCGAGCGCATGGTCTTTACCGTAGTCGGGGATGTCAAGACAGAGTACGCCATAGAGAAGGTAAATAAGCTCTTAGGGAGCTTCAAAAGGGCCCCCCTGCCCCTCAATCTCCCGCCTGAAGAAGGACATCAGGCCGGGGTGCGCAATACCGGTGAGGCAAAGGAAAAGGAGCAGACGCACATAGGTATAGGCTTCCTCGGCGTAAAGATAGGGGACGAGGACAGCTATGCGCTGAAGGTCATGACAGAGGTCTTATCCGGGCAGGGCGGCAGGCTGTTCGTGAATTTAAGGGACATGAAGAGCCTCGCATACACTGTAAGCGCCATAGACAAGGAAGGCAAGGACAGGGGCATCATCGCGGTATATATAGCCGCGGCGCCTGAGAAAAAGGACGAGGCAATAGCCGGGATAATAAAGGAGCTTACGGATATAAGGACTGAGAAGGTCGCGGAGGCCGAGCTTAAGAGGGCGAAGAACTCTATCATCGGAGGCTACGAGATAGGCCTGCAGGAGGTATCGAGCCAGGCCGCCGATATGGCGAATAACGAACTATA
>JAUSLB010000095.1 GCA_030646655.1 Deltaproteobacteria bacterium
CGCTCACCTCAAGGGATAAAGACAGGCAGATCCCGATGTGCGGCGTGCCTTATCACGCCGCCTCCTCCTATATCGCCAAGCTCGTAAAGCAGGGGCATAAGGTCGCGGTGTGCGAGCAGGTGACTGACCCTGACGGGTCCAAGGTGATAGTCGGGAGGGCCGTAGTAAAGGTCATTACTCCGGGGGTTGCGCTTGAGGACGAGATACTCGACCCTAAGGCCAATAACTTCATAGCCGCGGCCTCCGTCAATTTGAAGCGGTGCGGGTTCTCCTACATGGATGTATCGACCGGGGAGTTCAGGATGGCCGAGTTCGAAGGGGTATCCGCATTGCACGACGAGATAAAGAGGATAAGGCCGCAGGAGCTTTTAGTGGAAGAGGGCTTGAACGCCTCCTTCGCGTTCCACGGCTCGCCGGTAAAAAAAATTACGGGATTAAGCAGATACGATTTTGATTACCGCTCCGCTCTCGATCGGCTCAATTCCCATTTCGGGGTAGCCTCTCTCGACGGCTTCGGGTGCAAGGGCCTTACAGAGGGCGTAAGGGCCGCAGGGGCGCTCTTCCAGTATGTAAAAGACACGCAAAATGGCGGGCTCAATCATGTGAAGAGGTGTTTCCCTTATTCGGCCGGCGATTATTTGATTCTCGATGCTTCCACAAGAAAGAACCTCGAGATAATCGAGAACACATCCGGCGGCAAGGACGGGACGCTCCTTGAGCTCCTCGATAAGACAAAGACCGCTATGGGAGGGAGGCGCCTGAAATCATGGCTCCTCTTCCCTTTAAAGGATATTTCCCGGATCAGGGAGCGGCAGGAGGCGATAGAGGACCTCTTGGCCGAGCGCGGGGCGAGGGCATCGCTTCAGGAGCTGTTAAGCGATATCTTTGACCTCGAGAGGCTTACTGTAAAGGTCTTTCTCAACGCCGCTAACCCAAGAGACATCGTATCCTTAAAAATCTCTCTTCAGAAGATACCTGCCGTAAAAGAGGCGTTAGGGCAGTTTAGCTCAAGGCTCCTTAGATCGCTATTTTCATCGATTGACGAGGTCCCGGAGGCCGTAAGGATAATAGAGGGATCCATCGTGGATACCCCGCCTGTCACGATACGCGACGGCGGGGTGATAAGGAAGGGCTTCAATAAGGCCCTCGATGAGCTTAGGGAGATAGGCTCGGGCGGAAAGGACTGGATCGCGAGGCTCGAGGCGTCTGAGCGCTCGCGCACAGGCATAAATTCTCTGAAGGTAAGCTACAACAGGGTCTTCGGCTATTATATAGAAGTTACAAGGACGAACCTCGCCAATGTCCCGCCCGATTACATAAGGAAGCAGACGCTCGTCAACGCCGAGCGCTTCATAACGCCTGAGTTGAAGGAGTGGGAGGAGAAGATACTTACGGCCGAGGAAAGGTCAAAAGAGCTTGAGGCGTCTGTCTTCGCAGGGATACTCGATCAAGTCTCAGGATACGCCCAGAGGATACAGAGGACGGCCGAAGCCGTCTCTACCCTCGATTCATTGCTCTGTCTCGCTCAGACAGCCGGGGAGCGCGATTATGTAAGGCCGTCGGTAGTTGAAGATGATATTATTGAGATAGAGGCCGGAAGGCACCCCGTGGTTGAGGTAAAATCGCGGGAGGGCTTTACAGCGAACGACTTAAGGCTCGGCCCGGCTGAAAGGATAATAATACTGACAGGCCCGAACATGGCGGGCAAATCGACCTATTTAAGGCAGAACGCATTAATAGTCCTTCTGTCCCATATCGGCTCATTCGTCCCTGCTTTAAAGGCAACGATAGGTATTGTCGACAGGATATTCACGAGGATCGGGGCATCGGACGATCTGGCACTCGGCCAGTCAACCTTTATGGTAGAGATGAACGAGACGGCGAACATCCTAAACAACGCAACCGGCAGGAGCCTTGTAATACTCGATGAGATAGGTAGGGGCACCTCGACATTCGACGGGTTAAGCATAGCCTGGGCCGTAATCGAGCACATGCACGACAACGCCTCGCTCAGGGCCAAGACATTGTTCGCGACCCATTACCACGAGCTCACGGAGCTGTCCTTGACAAAGGAAATGGTCAAAAATTATAATATGGCTGTAAAGGAGTGGAGCGATAAGATCATCTTTCTGAGGAAGGTCGTGCCGGGCGGAAGCTCGAGGAGCTACGGGATTCAGGTCGCCCGGCTCTCCGGCATGCCTGAGGCGATAATCGCGCGGGCAAAGGAGATACTTAAAAACTTGGAGACGGGCGAGCTCAATGACGCAGGCATGCCGAGGATAGCGGCAAAGAGGGACCTTGACCCCGGGCAGATGAGCCTCCTCGGGGAGAAAGATATGCTGCGCGAGGAGTTGAAGAGGCTCGACATCGACCGGTTGACGCCGATAGAGGCTTTAAACGCTTTGCACAAGATGAAAGAGATGCTGGAGAACTGATGCGGTATCTTTTGAATATAAGGCTGCTATGCCTTCTCCTCGTCCCTTCCTTTCTTATTTCATTTTTCCCCGGCAGCTCCATGTCTGAGACTAAGGCCGCCGTATCAGGGATAAAGCACTGGTCCAACCCGAACTATACGAGGGTTGTCATCGAGGTTGACAAAAAGGCCGAATTCGCCCACAGGCTTTTAAAGCAGGACCCGGCGATAAAGATGGAGTGGAGGCGGCTCTATATCGACATAAAGGGGGCACGGCTGGCTGGAGAGCTTAGAAAGCCGATACCCATTAACGACGGCCTCCTTAAGGTAGCCCGCGCCGGGCAGTACGACAACGACACTGTAAGGGTAGTCCTCGATATCGAATCCATAGAGGACTATAAGATATTCCCCTTAAGCGAACCCTTCAGGATCGTCATCGATGTGACCGGGAAGGGGTTGAAGCCCGAAGAGGCCCAGGAGGAGGCTCAGAAGGAAGGGCCTAAAAAGGCCGAAGCCAGGAAAATGAGAGAGGACCTGACCCTCACCCAGCAGCTCGGCCTTAAGGTAAAGAGGATCGTAATAGACCCGGGACACGGCGGCAAGGACCCGGGGGCGATCGGCAGAGGCGGGCTTAAGGAGAAGGACGTCACGCTTAGGCTCTCCAGGATGCTCCGGGAAAAGCTTGCCAATGATGACGGCCCGAAGGTAATAATGACGAGGGACGCCGACGTATTTATCCCGCTGGAGGAGAGGACAGCGATTGCTAATAAGTATGACGCCGACCTCTTCATCTCCATACACATAAACGCGAGCCCAAGGAGGGCCGCCTCAGGCATAGAGACCTATATTTTGAATATCTCGAACGACGAGGAGTCAAAGCGCTTAGCCGCGCGCGAGAACGCCACATCCACCCGGTCCGTAAGCGACCTTGAGTTCATATTGAACGACCTCATAAGGACTGCCAAGACCAACGACTCGATACGGCTTGCCACTTCAGTCCACGAGAGGCTTGTAAAAAGCCTCAAGGAGAGCTACAGGGATGTAAAGAGCAACGGGGTCAAGGGCGCGCCCTTCTATGTGCTCGTGGGCACCAAGATGCCGAGCATACTCGTTGAGGTCTCATATATCAGCAACCCCGCTGAAGAGAAGAGGCTTCAGGAAGAGAAATACCTCCGGGAGGTAATAGAGGGCATAAGTACCGGGCTTATGCGCTACATAAACGGCCCGGGCTCCGTATAGCACTCTGTTGAAAAACAGCCTGCTATGGCAATCCACGGATGGATTGCTAAATTGCGAGACTAAAAAAGCCGAGCAATTTGTAAGGTTTGGACGGAGGCAGTCCGGCCAAATCGTGGTTGAAAAAGTCCAGGACGGGCTTTTTCAACACCCTGATAGGCGACTCCATGCATAACCTTATCCTTGAATCGTTACGCAGCAATCCCTCCAAAGCCGCGGAGGTGATAAAGGATTATCTTTCCCGGGGCGAGGAGGAGCTTAGGAAAAGGCATATCGCCGGGGACGCAGGCTCCAATGTATGCAGGTCATACACCCATCTCGTCGACGATATCCTGAGGGGCCTCTTTGCCTTCAAATCGGAAGAGCTGAGCTCCTCCGAGCCGACGGCGCTCGTGGCGATCGGAGGCTACGGCAGGGGAGAATTGAACCTCCGGTCTGATATCGATCTCATGCTCCTCCACAAAAAGCGGATAACAAAGTCGGTCGAGGAGCTGACCCAGCAGATGCTCTATGTCTTGTGGGATACGGGCCTCGACATGGGGTTCAGCATCCGCTCGGCGCCGGAGTGCATTACGCTTGCGAAGGATGACTTAAAGACGATGACCTCGGTGCTGGATCTCCGCTTCATACTCGGGGATAAGGAGCTTTTCGAGACTCTGCGCTCAAGCGTGAGGAAGAACCTCTTTAACAGGCACAGGACAGAGGCTTTCATAAAGGACAAGATCGAGGAGACGCGCAGCCGCCACGCAAAGTACGGGGGCTCTGTCTATATACTCGAGCCCAACGTTAAAGAAGGGGAGGGCGGGCTCAGGGACCTGCACACCGCGATGTGGGTGGTAAAGGCCAAGAACGGGAAGGCCGTTGAGCCGTTCTCGCTCGGGCTCATCTCAGAGCACGACAAGGCCGACCTCGAGGTTTCGCTCGATTTCCTCCTTTGGGTGAGGAACGAGCTCCATTTCCACAGCGGGAGGAAGACCGACCAGCTTACGTTCGACCATCAGGAAAGGATAGCGGGGCTTCTGGGGCTGGAGAATACAGAGAAGTCCTTGGCCGTAGAGTCCTTCATGCAGAAGTACTACAGGCACGCAACCGACATAAACCGGTGCTCTAACCTGATACTCCAAAGGAGCATCCAGAGGGACCAGAAGAAGGTCTTTTTCTGGCCGAGGAAGAAGGTAAGGATAGACAGGAACTATTCGATAGCCGGCGGCGCGCTTACGCTGAACAGCCACGGCGCCCTTTCTGAGGACCCTTCCATCGCGGTAAAGGCCTTTGAGTATTCTCAGGCCTTTGACGTGGAGATAAGCCAGCCGACAAAGGACAGGATATTAAATTACCTTGAAACGGCCCGAGACGAGCTCAGGGGCTCAAAGGCCGCGTCCGAGTCGTTCCTTAAGATACTCAAGGGCAAGAATGTGTTCAAGACGCTCGTTGAGATGCACAGGCTTAAGTTCTTGGAGAAATACATCCCCGAGTTCGGCGAGATAACATGCAGGGTCCAGCACGACCTCTATCATGTCTATACGGTTGACGCGCACACTCTGTTCGCCGTGCGGGAGCTTGAGAGGCTGAGGGGCGATTACAAGTCGGATTTCTCGCTCCTGTCGAACATATTCGAGGAGATCCCGAACCCGGAGATCCTGATGCTCGCCGTGCTCTTCCACGACATAGGCAAGGCGCACGGCAAGGGACACGCGGAGAAGGGGGGCCACATTGTGCCTGAGATATGCAGGAGGCTTAATCTGTCTGAGGACGACTCAAACCTTGTAAGGTTCCTTGTTAAAAGCCACCTCATACTGGCTGATACGGCCCAGTACAGGGACCTGCACGATGAAAAGCTCGTAATAGAGTTCGCCCGGAAGATCGGCGATATAGAGAGGCTCAACCTATTGTACCTCCTCACGTTCGCGGATGTGCGGGCCGTGGGCCCCGAGGTCTGGAACCAGTGGAAGGGCGCGCTATTTCAGGAGCTTTATTTTAAGGCCCTGACGGTGCTTGAGCGCGGGAGCTTCGAGGCGGAAGAGGCCTCCGCAAAGCTTGAAAGGATAAGGGAGAGGGTCATAGAGATACTAAGGCCGGACGGTGTGGATAAGCTTTCGGTCGACGACTTTTTCCAGTTATTGCCCCACAAGTATTTCCTTTCGACCAGCCCGGATTCGATCGCCGAGCATATAAAGATGTTAAGGGAGTTCAGCGGCAAGCCTTATCTGATGACCGTCAGGCAGGACGCGTCAAGGGAGTACACCGAGTTAGTCATATGCACCCACGACGTCCACGGGCTCTTCTCGATGATAACGGGCGTCATGGCCGCAAACGCGGTAAATATCCTCGGGGCGCAGATAAACACTTTAAAAAACGGCATCGTCCTCGATATACTTCAGGTAAACAGCGCCATAGGCGAGCTTATAACGGATGAGGGGAGATTAAAGAAGATCGAAGGCGACCTGTCCGACGTCGTAACGGGCAGGGTAGGGGT
>JAUSLB010000102.1 GCA_030646655.1 Deltaproteobacteria bacterium
ATAAAAAAGGGCGAGCTCCCTTCCCTTATACTCTGGGGGCCTCCGGGAACAGGCAAGACCACGCTCGCGAGGATAATAGCGGAGGCCTCAAAGGCAGGATTCGTCGAGTTCTCAGCCGTGCTCTCGGGCGTTAAGGAGATAAGGGAGGTCGTAAAAGCCGCCAAGGACAACCTAAGGCACGGTAAAAGGACAGTCCTTTTTGTCGACGAGATACACAGGTTCAACAAGGCCCAGCAGGACGCATTCCTCCATAGCGTCGAGGACGGGACTATCACCCTTATAGGCGCGACTACGGAGAACCCGTCTTTTGAGGTGAACGCGCCTCTTCTTTCGAGGTGCAAGGCGCTTGTGCTCGAATCCCTTTCAATTGATTCGATAAAGAAGATCCTTGACCGGGCCATCAAGGATAAGAAGCTGGGGCTCGGGGAATACCCCACAAAGATAGACGAGGGCGTCCTCGATTTCATGGCGGACAACTCTCAGGGGGACGCGCGGACGGCGCTGAACTGCATTGAGACGGCCTGCATGATAACCGCGCCCGATGAGGCGGGCGTAAGGCACATCACGATGGACATCGCGGTAGAGGCCATGCAAAAAAAAGCGCTCCTCTACGACAAGGGAGGGGAGGAGCATTATAATGTCATCTCCGCCTTTATAAAATCGATGAGGGGGAGCGACCCGGACGCCGCGCTCTACTGGCTCGCGAGGATGATAGAGGCAGGGGAGGACCCTCTGTTCATAGCCCGGAGGATGGTCATATTCGCCTCAGAGGACATCGGCAACGCCGACCCGAGGGCCGTAAGCGTAGCCATAGCCGTAAAGGACGCGGTTGACTTTATCGGCATGCCCGAGGGCTGGATACCCCTTGCCCAGGGTGTCGCATACCTTGCTACGGCCCCGAAGAGCAACGCCTCATACTCAGCCTATCTTGAAGCCCTTGAAGATGTGAAGAGGGACGGGGCCTTGCCCGTGCCGTTCCACATAAGGAACGCGCCTACGGGCCTAATGAAGAGCCTCGGCTACGGAAAAGGCTATAAGTACCCGCACAGCTACAAGGGCGCCGTCATAGAGCAGGACTACATGCCTGATAAGCTTAAAGGAAAGAAGTATTATAAGCCCACAGACAGGGGCTACGAGAAAGAAATAGTAGAGAGGCTCAAAAAAAA
This sequence comes from Deltaproteobacteria bacterium, assembly GCA_030646655.1. Classification (GTDB taxonomy): domain Bacteria; phylum Desulfobacterota; class GWC2-55-46; order GWC2-55-46; family GWC2-55-46; genus JACRCL01. The sequence goes on from JAUSLB010000102.1 coordinate 1,167, forward strand.
CCGCAAGTAAACGCCGGATTCTGCCGATATAAAAGGAAGGAGGTTGACATAGGGCTTAACGCCATCCGGCAGAGAAGACCCCGCTTAAAAACCGCACCGCGCGGCACCTCTTAATAGATAGCGCATCCTGCTGCAGTTCCATCTTCGTTTCCTAATATTCTCAGCTTTGAATCAAGCGCAAGGCTACTGGATCCGTTTCTCCGCTTATCGCCGCGTTTGCGCGGCCCCTAAAAAGGAGATGGCCATGAAAAGATACGCGCTTACGGCATCCGGCCCTTACAAGCCCGGCGATATAGTATCGCTTTCAAAAGTCCTTTTCAAGAACGGGTGCTCAATAGGGGACATGAAGACGGGGATGCTTGAGGGCGTATTCACGGCAACGCTCGTCTTCTCCGCCCCTGAAGATAAAAGCTATTTAAAAAAGATAAAAGAGTTCGGGAAGGCGTCCGGGCTGAAGATATCCCTGAAGGAGATCCCGGAAAAGCCCTTCCGCCATCTGGTGTGTGCCAACCATATCATTACCGTAGCAGGAGCGAACAAGGCGGGGCTCGTCTATAAGGTAGCGGCGGCCCTTTTTAAGATGGGCATCGGTATCATCGAGCTTGAGACAAAGCGGATAGAAGGCGAAAAAAGGGAGCTGTATATAATGGTATTCGAGGTCTTCTCGCCGGCGCCTGAGGCAAAGTCAAGGGCGGGGCTTAAGGCCCTCGGAAAGAGGCTCGGGGTAAGGATAGGGATAAGGCCGATAGAGGCGTTCGGGCCGATAGCTTAAGCCCGGTTTTTGACTTAAATGCCTTTTTGTGCTTAGATTTATTTATTAGGTTTAATGAAAGTTATGAGAGGGGTATTATGAGGAGATATGCCCTTACGGCGGTCGGGCGCGACAGGCCCGGCATAGTAGCGGCTGTCACAAAGGTTTTGTACGAGCACGACTGCAATATAGAGGACTCGTCTATGACAATACTCGAAGACGAGTTCGCGATAATCCTTATCATGTCTATGCCCGGCTCCTCCAGAGCGGGCCCGCTTCTAAGCGATCTAAAAAAGGCCGAAAAGGAGATGGGCCTCACTATTCACTTAAAAGAGATCGAAAAGGAGAGGGCGCCAAAGAGCAGGCAGAGCAACTATATAATCACCCTCCACGGCGCTGACAGGGCTGGCATAATATATAAGACGGCCTCAGTCCTTTCGAGGATGGGTATCAATATAACGGACCTTGAGACGACCGTAACAGGGGTGAAGGACAAGGCCTATATAATGGTGATAGAGGTCTTTGTGCCCGAGGCCGCCGATGTTAATGAGCTGGAAAGAGAGCTTAATTCCCTCAGCGCGGAGCTGGGGGTCACAATAAAGGTTAAGCCGCTTGAGTTCTATGAGCCGCTTTAAAACCCCCTCATATAAAAATGCCCGTCTTAGATATCCTCAAATACCCTGACCCGGCCCTTAAATCGATTTCAGAAAAGATAACGGAGATTGATCCCCCCCTTCTCTCGTTCATCGATGATCTTGTGGATACCATGAGGGCATCAGCCGGAGTCGGCCTTGCGGCCCCGCAGCTTGGAAGGCTTCAAAGGGTCATCGCAATCGATGTCACTCCCAAAAATCCGGGCGCCGGGCTTATAGTCCTTATAAACCCGCAAATCATCTCGGCAGCCGGCAGCAAGGCCGCGCGTGAAGGCTGCCTTTCCGTACCCGAATATACCGCGAACATAAAGAGGGCGGCAGATGTGATAGTAAAAGGCATAACCCCGGACGGGAAGGAGGCGGAGATCGCTTCCACAGGCCTTGAGGCGGTCGCTCTCCAGCACGAGATAGACCACCTCGACGGGATACTCTTTATCGACAGGATCGCCAATATGAAAAGGGACCTGTTTAAGAGGAAGATAAGGGAGGGGTAGGCGGGTCTTCGAATTAATACACTTCTGTCTATAAAACTTTGAAATTGGAAAAGGCCTCTTTGCGCCCTCCTGCCACCTCGCTCGCCCGCCCTTCCTCCACCCCATCCATATGATGACCG
>JAUSLB010000114.1 GCA_030646655.1 Deltaproteobacteria bacterium
AAGGAAATCTTTCATTTATATAGCTCGCCTTGTCACTTCGTGAGCCGGCGAGCATCCAGAGGGCAATCCTTCCATGGATTGCCTATCAGGTTGCGGCTTGAAGCAACCTGATATACAACAAGATTTCGCAAATTAAATATATTGAGGCAGGTGAAAATAGAAAGGCGTTACCCGACCTCCTCGAGCCTCGATTCGAACTCCCTTGCCATTGAATCGTGCTCAAGGGTTATTCTTTCAAGCTCGTCGAACATCTCGTCTATCCGCGCCCGTATCTCGTGGAATGATCTGGAAAGCATAGATATCTCCTGCCCGTCGCCTTTCTCTGAGGCGCGGGCGAGCTCGTGGCTGACATTTTCCGCCTCGCCTTCCAGCTTTGTTATCCCGCCTTCAAGCCCCGCTATCTTCTTTTGGAGCGGCCCGAGGATTCTAACCCGCTCAAGCGCGATCTCCGCCCTAATCTTGCGCGCCTCTTTCTTGTTGACCGTCTTTTGCGCCCTATTAGAGCCTGATGAGCCGGCCTCAAGACCCTCGTCCTCCCAGCCGACCTTATCGAGGAAGTCCCTGTATGTGCCCTCGAATACGCTCTGGACCCCGCCGTCAAATACTATGAGCCGGGTAGCCAAGGACTCCAGTATCATCTCGCTATGGGTCACTATTATTACGGCGCCCTCAAAGGCCGCCAGCGCATCTATCAGAGAATCTATCGATTCCATATCGAGGTGGTTAGTAGGCTCATCAAGGAGGAGGAGGTTTGAAGGGGTCAAAAGGAGCCTTGCCAGAAGCACCCTGCTCCTTTCGCCGCCTGAAAGCACCTCTATCTTTTTTAAGGCGTTGTCATCCTCGAACATCATAGCCCCGCAGGCCCTTCTCGCCGCGGAGCGGCTGAAATCAGGGTGCGCTGATATCAGCTCCTCCTCGATAGTCTTTTTTAGATCGAGCCTGTTTATGTTCGTCTGGCCGAAATAGCCGGGCTTTAGGCCGGGATGCCGCTTAACAGCCCCTTCCGAGGGGTTAAGCTCGCCCGCAAGGAGGTTTAAAAGAGTCGTTTTGCCCTTGCCGTTCTTCCCGATTATCGCGATGCGGTCCTTTTTGTTGACAGAAAAGCCTAAGTTCTTTATGAGGGGCTTGTCCGTGAAGCCGAATGATAATGCGTCAACCTCGATGAGGGTCTTGCCCGCGAACGGGGCCGGGTTGAACTCGAAATCGAGCTCCTTTATGTATTCAAGCTCTTTTAGCCTCTCATGCCTCTCAAGAGCCTTTATCCTCGACTGCACGGCGCTGGCGCGCGTGGCCTGCGCCCTGAAGCGGTTTATGAAGCGCTCTACTTCTTTCCTCTTCTTATCGTCATTCAGGCGCGTCTGCTCATAGACCTCCTCTTCCTGAAGTATCTGGGAATAGAGCCTCTGAGTGGGGCCGTGGATCTTTTTGACCTTGCGCCTATGGATGCCGATAGTGTGCGTTATGCAGCTGTCCATAAAGTCGCGGTCATGCGTTATAAGGACGAGCTCGCCCCTCCAGTCCTTAAGGAACCTCTTCAGCCATCTTATCGATACGATGTCGAGGTAATTTGTAGGCTCATCGAGCATCAGGAGGTTCGGCTCCGAGGCGAGCGCCTTGGCGAGATTCAGCCTTACCTGATAACCGCCGGACAGGGCGAGAGGGTTTAAGCCGAACGTATCGCCCCCGAGGCCGAGGCCGGTTAGAATCCTTTTTACCTTATAGGTCTCATCAGCCCCGTCCTCCCTTTCAGGCAGGCTTAAGGCGGCCTCCTTCAATACGGTGTCTTTCGTAAAGTTTATATGCTGGGACAGATACCCGATCCTATAATTCCTGGGTACGCTTATTACGCCCTCGTCCGGCTCCTCCTGCCCGAGTATAAGCTTAAAAAGAGTAGTCTTGCCGGCGCCGTTCCTGCCGACAAGCCCGGCCTTCTCGCCCGGGTTTAGAATAAAGGACACATTATCTAAGAGCTCCTGAGAGCCGTATGATTTATTAAGGCCTGTTACCTTGAGCATAGATAAGGATTTTACAGCATGAGGGGCTTATCTTCAAAAGGTTTTTTTGAAAAAGGGCATTTCAGGGGTTGGGAAATAGAAAAAAGTCCCTCCGGGTACTCCGGAGGGACCAATCCCCGCCCCAACTTATCTGTTCTCGAGCACCACCTTAAGGGCCTTCTCCTCCTTTGCGCGGGAGAATGTGTCGTAGGCCTTAACGATATCGTTGAGCCTGAAATGGTGCGTTATCAACTGCTCAGGATGGAGCGTGCCGGCCTCAACGCTTTTAAGGAGCATCGGGGTGGTGACCGTATCCACGAGCCTCGTCGTGATCGTGATGTTCTGCGACCATAGCTTCTCCAAGTGGAGGTCTACAGGCTCGCCGAAAACCCCGATATTGGCTATGTGGCCTCCGGGAGCGACTATGGATTCGCATATCTCGAACGTGGCCGGCATGCCTACGGCCTCTATGGCCACATCAACGCCCCTGTTGTCCGTAAGCTCCATAACCTTGTCTACGGCCTTGCCGTTCCCGCTCTTGATCGTCTGCGTAGCGCCGAGCTTCTTTGCCGCCTTTAGCCTCTGTTCGTCGATATCGATGACGATTATCTCAGAGGGCGAATAGAACTTGGCGGTAAGGAGCGCCGCAAGGCCGATAGGCCCGGCCCCGACAATCGCTACCGTATCTCCCGGCTTAACCTGCCCGTTCAGCACCCCGCACTCAAAGCCTGTCGGGAATATGTCGCTGAGCATTACGAGCGCGTCCTCGTTCACTCCCTTAGGGGCGTGGTAAAGGCTTGTATCCGCGAAAGGTATCCTCACATACTCGGCCTGAGTGCCGTCGATCTTATTTCCGAGCACCCAGCCCCCGTACTCGCAGTGCGAGTACATGCCTTTCTTGCAGGAATCGCACCTCCAGCACGAGGTGATGCAGGAGATGAGGACGTGATCGCCCTTTTTGAAGTTCTTTACGGCCTTGCCGGCCTCGTCGATTATGCCTATGCCCTCGTGCCCGAGGGTGCGGCCGTCCTCGACAGTAGGCACGTCGCCCTTCATTATGTGGAGGTCGGTCCCGCAGATAGTGGTCTTAACGACCCTCACAATCGCGTCGGTATCATCCTGTATCTTCGGCCTCGGCTTTTCCTCCCACGCCTTTTTACCCGGGCCGTGATAAACTAATGCCTTCATGGTCTTTCCTCCTTGTACTTGTAGAAAAACAAATCCCCTTTAAATACGGCGTAAAAAACGGAACCCGAATACCTTTTAAACCCTATTTAAATTTTATCCCTTTTAAGGGGGGTGTCAAGGCAGGCAAAGGCGGGTTCAATTACCCCGCCATAAATGGCGGGGATTGTCGGCAAGGTATCGCCTTTTATATAGCCCGGCGCAGTCCCGCCCATTTTAGGGCGGGACGGCGCCGGGCGATATAAAAGGCGATACCTAGCCGACAATCCCCCCCATTTATTGCGGGGT
>JAUSLB010000117.1 GCA_030646655.1 Deltaproteobacteria bacterium
TCCCCGAAGCTTGCTTCGAGACTTTTTCAGCAGAGAGGTCTTCGATACTCCGCAGCTTGCTGCGGGGAGGTTCATTAAACTACTTTAAATGAAAACACGCACAGTAAACGTCGCCCTTGGCGGCCGCTCTTATGCCATAACGATTAAAAGAGGCCTCCTCGATGAGACAGGCCCCCTTATAAAAGCGCTCGGCTTTAAGGGCAGGGCCGCCATCGTCTCAAACCCGGTAGTATTCGGGCTCTACGGCGAGAGGGCGATAAAGGGGCTTAAAGAGGCGGGTCTTGAGGCTGTAACGATAATTGTGCCGGACGGCGAGGGGCACAAAAGCCTGAAAGAGGTCTCCTCCATTTACGACGCCCTTATCGAGCATAAGATGGAGAGGTCTTCGCCGATAATCGCGCTCGGCGGAGGCGTCATAGGCGATATGGCCGGGTTCGCGGCAGCCACTTTCCTAAGGGGCGTTCCCTATATCCAGGTCCCTACCACGCTCCTTTCTCAGGTCGATAGCTCCGTAGGGGGGAAAACAGGCGTAAACCATCCCAAAGGCAAGAACCTTATAGGCGCGTTCTATCAGCCCAGGGCGGTTTTTATTGACCCTGAAGTCCTTAAGACCCTTGACGCGCGCGAGGTCAGGGCAGGCATGGCAGAGGTCGTCAAATACGGAGTCATCCGGGATAAAGGCTTTTTCGAGTTCCTTGAGCGGACATCAGGCAAGCTCCTCGGTTTAGGAGCGGAAATAGAAGAGGCGATAGAGCGCTCCTGCCGTATAAAGGCGCAGATCGTTGGAAAGGACGAGACAGAGGCGGGGCTCCGCTCAATACTCAACTTCGGCCATACCTTCGGCCACGCGATCGAGGCGCTTGCGGGATACGGGAGCTACAGGCACGGCGAGGCCGTCTCGATAGGCATGGTAATGGCTGCTAACCTTTCAGCCTCCCTCGGCTTATGCGGCCTGTCAATAGGCGAAAGGGTAAAGGGGCTGCTTGATTCAATGGGGCTCCCCGCAGACCCCCCTCAGATACCCCCGGAATCCTTCATGGAATCGATGATGCTCGATAAGAAGGTAAAGGGCGGCAGGATCAGGTTCGTCCTGACCGAGGATATAGGGAAGGTTATGTTAAAGGAGGTAAAAGAGGAGGAACTAAGGGCATTTTTGGAAGGTTTCGGGGCTAAAAGGAAAACATAAGTTTGTCCTTGACTTATCCATGATTCTTTAATAATTTAGGGCATTAATTAAATAAAAATCATATGGGCAACATTAAGGCTGGAGACGACATATTCTTTACCGCTACGATGGCCGAAGTCTTAGAGAAGCAGGGGCATTTTGAGGACGCCCTTATGATCTATAAGATACTCGCCGACACCACCCCTTGGGACCAGACCCTTAATTTCAAGATCGAAAGGCTAAAGGGGCTCGCTGAGAAGAGCCGCAGGAAAAACGCCCCAAAGGCCGGCTCTTAGCCCCGCCGGGGAGGTGAGTATGGCTTTCCTTGAGATACTAAAGGAGATGGTTGACGGGGTAGAAGGCTCTATAGCCGCCACCATCATGGGCATGGACGGCCTGTCTATCCAGCATTACGCGGCTTCAGGCGAATATGATGTCGATGCCGTAGGGGTAGAGTACGGCAAGGTCATAGACGAGATAAAGCACGCATCCACCCTCCTTAACTTAGGCGAGGTAGAGGAGGTGATAGTCTCCACCCACGGCACCGACGTGCTTCTAAGGATGATAACCACTGAGTATTACATAGCCTTTGTCATGGGCCATAACGCCAACGCCGGCAGGGCAAGGTATCTTCTGCGGAAAGCCGCGGTAAAGGCAAAAGAGGAGCTTAAGTGAAGGAAGTGCGGCATATGGGGATAAAGGCGGATTGATGGGAGGGGTAAATGCCGCACCCGACTACAGGGGGAGGCTTAAGGGCGTTGGCTTAAAGATCGAGGCCAAAAAGCTCGACGCGCTCCTTGTAACCGATATAAAGAATATAAGGTATCTCTCAGGCTTTACCGGCTCAAGCGCCTACATATTATTCTCAAAAGGAAAGAGGTGGTTCCTGACAGACCCGAGATACGCTACACAGGCCGGGGAAGAGGTAAAGGGCTTTAATATAAAGATATATAAAAAAGCCCTCGAGGCCATAACCGGGCTTATAGCAGGGCTTAAGGCAAAATCAATCGGCTTTGAGAGCGATAATATAAGCTTTGATACGTACAGGAAGATTAAAAAAGCCCTGCCAAAGGCGAGGCTAAAGCCTGCCCCGGGGATAATAGCGGACCTGAGAAAGAGGAAAGACCCGTTCGAGGTCAGGCTCATAAGGGCCTCCGTCGCCATACTCGATTCAGGCTTTGAGAAGGCCCTGAGGATACTAAAGCCCGGCGTAATCGAAAGGGACGCGGCCTTGGAGATAGAGTTCTCCTTTAAGGAGAGGGGCGCGGAAGGCTTGGCGTTCGATTCGATAATAGCCTCAGGGTTCAGGGGGGCTCTCCCGCACGGCAAGGCCTCGGCCAAAAAGATAAAAAAGGGCGAGTTCGTGGTGGTCGACATGGGCGCTCTCAAGGACGGCTACAACTCGGATGAGACGCGGACATTTTCCATCGGCAGGCCCTCTTCAGAGCAGAGGAAGGTCTATCAGATAGTAAAAGACGCGCAGGCTAAGGCGATAGAGGCGGTAAGGCCGGGGGTAAAGGCGTCTGAGGTTGACGGGGCGGCAAGGGGCTATATAAGAAAGGCGGGCTACGGAAAATTCTTCGGCCACGGCACCGGGCACGTGGTCGGGCTCGATATCCACGAGCCGCCGTCGATAGGCCCCTTAAGCAAGGATGCTCTCGATGAGGGGATGGTTATAACGATAGAGCCCGGCATTTATCTGCCCGGCTCATTCGGGGTGCGGATCGAGGATACGGCGCTTGTCACTAAGGACGGTTGCGAGGTTTTGACCCGGACATCAAAGGAGCTTGTTTCCCTGTAATAGGAGGATAGATGGACATTAAGGATATAAAAGCCATATACAAATTCCTCAAGGAGACGGATATAGTCGAGTTCGAGCTCGAGGGCTCTGACGGCAAGGTGAGGATAAAGAGGGGCGATGCCGCCATACGGATGGAGGCCCCAACAACTGTAATGGAGAGGGAGGCCTCGAAAGAGGCGAAGAAGGACGAGGCGGCAGAGAAGGCCCGGCTGGAGAACGT
>JAUSLB010000130.1 GCA_030646655.1 Deltaproteobacteria bacterium
TAAAGAGGCTCAGGGCCTCCCTCGCGCTTTCAGCCTCAAAGACCGCGTAGCCGTTCTTGGAAAGGACGAGGGCCACGCTTTTTCTGAGCATCCTCTCATCCTCGATAATGAGGACCCTCTCGCCCCCTCCCGGCTCCTCAGCCGCCTCGGCCTTCTCCTCAGCGCGGGCTGAGACCGGTTCGGCGGGGAGGAACACCTTAAAGGCCGTTCCCTGCCCGGGGGAGCTCGAAACCGAGATCTCCCCGCCGTGCTCCCTGACGATGTTGTTGACGACCGCCAAGCCGAGCCCAGCGCCTATGCCGGCGCCATTTGTGCTGAAGAAAGGCTCAAAGATATGCTTTATAACGCCGCTGTCCATCCCGGCCCCGTTGTCTTCTACAGTGAGGCAGACGAAATCGCCGGGCCTCGAGGGCATCGCTCCGGGCGAGGCCTTGCTTACGGACTCATTCGCGGTCGATATTGTGACCCTCCCTCCGTGCGGCAGAGCGTCCTTGGCGTTGACGACAAGGTTCATTATGAGCTGTTCTATGTTGCCCTTATCGGCTTTTACGGCCCAGAGGTCCTGCTGGAATTCTTTTTTTATCCTGATATTCTCGCCGATAAGGCGGTAGAGCATCTTTAGTATTTCCTCTACGCAGGCGTTCAGGTCAATGAGCCTCGGCTCTATGAGCTGGCTGCGGCTGAATATGAGGAGCTGGCGGGTAAGCCCCGTGGCCCGCTCCGAGGCCGCCCTTATCTGCTCGATATAGCCCTGAAGCCGGCCTGAGGGGGCCTCTTTGAGGGCGAGGTTGCTGAAAGAGGCGACGATGGTCATGAGGTTGTTGAAGTCGTGGGCTATGCCTGCGGCGAGTTTTCCTACGGTCTCCATCTTCCGGGACTGGAATAGCTGCGCCTGAATCTCCTCCCTCTCCCTTTCCGCGCGCTTACGCTCGGCTATCTCGGCCTTCAACGCCTCGTTAGCCCTCACCAGCTCGCGCGTCCGGTCCCTTACGCGCTTTTCGATCTCTTCGTTCTGCCTTTTGCGCTCGGTTACATCCCTTGATACGCCTACGAGGCCGGCTATCCTCCCCTCTGAATCGAAAAGGGGCGCCTTTATAGTGTCGAAAAAGCGCCTCTCGCCGTCCTTTCCCATATAGCTTTCTTCGAAGCGGAGGGCATCCCTTTTTTCCAGAACCTTCATGTCGCTCTCAAGGCAGAAGGCAGCCAGATCAGGCGGGAAGAACTCCGTATCTTTTTTCCCGATTATCTCTTCCCCGCCAAGCCCCACAAAATCCTCGAACGCCTTATTTACTATAAGGTTCGTCCCCTTCGCGTCCTTGAAATAGATTATATCCGGCACGCTGTGAATAAGGGTCTTAAGCCTCTCGTTGATATCCCTCAGCCTTTCTTCGGCGCGCTTACGCTCCGTAATGTCCTTTGCCGCACCGATTACGCCGATTACCCGGCCATCATCCCCGAGCTCAGGCTGCCAGTGGACTTCGAGCCATCTTATCTCGCCCTTTTTCGTGTAATAGCGTAACTCGTGCTCAGACGGCTCCCCGGAGACGACCTTTTTGAAACGGCTGTTAAAGCCCTCTAAGTCTTCCGGGTATATGAACGAGCCCCAGACTTCCTGCTCCTTTACTTCCTCTACCGAGTAGCCGGAGATGCGCATGAACCCTTCCGTGATCCAGTCGAGCGCGGGAGTCCCGCCGGGGCCGATGCTTATCCTGAATATATAGTCGGACGTCATCTCCGAGACCTGCCTGTATCTCCTCTCGCTCTGCCTTAAGGCCTGCTCGGTTATCTTGTGCCCGGAGCTTTCGACCAACTCCCATCCGCCCTGCCTTTTAATCAGCGCGAACCGGTGGTTCGATACCACGTCGAGGAGCTCGGCGGCCCCGCATTCTTCAAGCGAATAGGTGCAGACCGCTATCATCTTAAGCTTCCCTATGACGGAGTTTACCGCCCGCTCGTAATCCGCAAGGCACTTCCACTCCTTTTTATTGAAGGCGGCCCCGCTCCCGGTCACCCTCAGGCCGTCGTAGCCTGTGGTGAGCGCCTCTTTAAGCTTCCTGTCCCAGCCCTCAAGGACCCTCTGGAGGTCGAACACGCCTCCCTTCAGGTACCATTCCGTGTGCGGGATAATCTCCATCTGCCCTCTTCCCAGATATTCATCGAAATCAGGCATCGCCCCTCTCATCGCGCCTATCGCTTCGTTAGCGGTCACCGGGGCAGAGGTTACCCACATGCAGAGCTCGTTATCCTCAAGCCCTGCCTTGAAGTATGGGACGAGTATATTGATGAGGTCTTCTCTTGTCTGATAGAACTGGCAGAAGTGCGCGCCCCAGCGTATCGCGCTTATAGCCTCGATGCCGGATCTTCTAAACTTTTCCGGGGCACAGGTGCTAATCAGGTTATCCGCGCTCATGCTCCCCTCGGAAAAAAGGTGGGTATGCTAAGGGTTATTTCCCTGTTTATATAAGGTCTGGTTAAATAATGCAAGTATTTCTTTAATAGGGATGGAGGAGGGGGGCTAAAGGCTTCCTATCTTGGAGACGATGGAAGAGACCTTTAGCCTTATATCGCCTGAGGCGAGTATGTCAGAGATGATAGCGGCCCCGTCCGCCCCGCTATTTAAAACATCCATGAGGCGTTCCTCCGTAACGCCTCCGATGGCTACTATGGGGAGCCTGACCGATTTTCTGATTTCTTTCAGCCCCTCAAGCCCTTTGGGGCTCTGGGCGTCTGCCTTTGTCTTTGTCGGAAAAACAGGGCCGAAGGAGATATAATCTGCGCCTGAGGCCTCAGCCTCTTTAGCCTCTTTAGTATTGTGAGTGGATACGCCGATTATGGCGGAGGCCCCGAGGAGGCTGCGCGCATCTGTCAAAGGGATATCCTCCTGCCCGAGGTGGACGCCGTCAGCGCCGCACGCTATGGCTATATCGACCCTGTCGTTTACGATAAAGATAGCGCCGTTATCCAAGGTGATGCGCCTTAGCTTCCTGCACGCCTCGAGGACCTGCCCGGAGGCTGTTCCTTTTGAGCGGAGTTGCAGGATCTTTGCCCCGCCCTCGATAATAAGCGACGCAGTTTTCTCTAAACCCTCAAGCGGCGCATAAGAGGTATCGATAATCGCGTAAAGGCCTTTTACCTGTTTGGCCCGCAAGCTCATTCCTTCGCCTTATCTATCTTTATGTTCAGGTCTTTTATCTTCTTTCTCAGCGTGTTCCTGTTTATCCCGAGCACCTCCGCCGCCTGCACCTGATTTCCCCGGGTCTTCTCAAGCACGAGCTTTATAAGGGGCCTCTCCATGAAGGGCATGATGAAGTCGTAGAGCTCCTGGTTTCCATTGTGGTCTGTCTTTTCTATGAAGGGCCGAAGCCGCAAGGTTATGATCTCCTCGAGAGACTCCTTCTTATGCCTTGCCTGAGGAAGGTTCAGGTCCTCAGGGGTCAGATTTATAGAGGGGGAAAGGAGGACCGCCCTCCTTAAGATATTCTCAAGCTCGCGGACATTTCCCGGCCACCTGTAGCTCTCCATAGCCTCCAACGCCTTCTGTGAAAGGGTCTTAAGCTCTCCCCCGAACTCGTGGCGGGATTTATTCAGGAAGTATTCCGCCAGAAGAGGGATATCCCCCTTCCTTTCCCGTAACGGCGGCAGTTGCAGCGTTACGCCGTTCAATCTGAAGAGCAGGTCCTCCCTGAATCTTTTATCCTGAACGGCCTTGTCGAGGTCCTGATTCGTAGCGGCTACTATCCTCACATCGACTCTTAAGGACTCCTTGCCGCCGACCCTGAAGAACTCCCTCTCCTGTATTACCCTTAAAAGGCGCGCCTGCAGATCAGTGGTCATGTCCCCTACCTCGTCCAAAAAGAGCGTGCCGCCGTCAGCGAGCTCGAATTTCCCTTTTTTCCCTTCGGTCGCCCCGGTGAACGCCCCCTTCTCGAACCCTAACAGCTCGCTCTCCATCAGCGCCGAAGGCACCGCCGCCGAGTTTACGGCTATGAACGG
>JAUSLB010000140.1 GCA_030646655.1 Deltaproteobacteria bacterium
ATCCATGGACGGATTGCCTAATTGCGAGACTAAAAAAGTCGAGCAATTGTAAGGATTGGACGGAGGCTCTCCGGCCAAATCGTGGCTGTAAATGCATAGCGAGCGGTAAGCGAGCGAATAGGAAAAAGACGAACTCCTTTCATTTGAAGATCCCCTGCAGAAAAGCTGCAGGGGGCTTCCAAAAGTCCAGGACGGACTTTTTCAGCATCCTGTTAAGTATAGCAGGGCGGTCATATTCTATCAAGGTAGAGGCCCTTATCCCTGTTTATAAGGGCGAGGGCCTTTGCCGTAATCTCTTTAGAGGTGAAGCCGAACTTCTCGAAAAGGGTCTTATACGGGGCGGAGGCCCCGAACCTGTGGATCCCCACAGCCTCGCCATCGAGCCCCACATAGCGGTGCCACCCCATAGTAGAGCCTGCCTCTATCGAGAGCCGTGCCTTTATGTGAGGGGGCAGGACCGATGCCTTGTATTCCTCGCCCTGCCTCTCGAATAGCTCCCAGCTCGGCATGCTGACTACCCGCGCCCTTATGCCCCTCTTAGAAAGCTCTTCATAAGATTCAAGGGCGAGGTGGACCTCGGAGCCTGTAGCGAGGAGCATTATCTCGGGGTCGCCTTCAAGAGGGTCAGCGAGGACATACGCGCCTTTTGAGAGGTTCTCTGCCGGCGCGAACCTGCCTCTATCTATTACCGGCAGGTTCTGCCTCGTTAAAATCAGCGCTATAGGCCCGCTTTCATGCGTAAGGGCCTCCCTCCACGCCACAGCCGCCTCAGCCGCGTCAGATGGCCTTATTACGAGGAGGTTCGGGATCGACCTTAGGCTTGAAAGCTGTTCAATCGGCTGATGGGTCGGGCCGTCCTCGCCAAGCCCGATGGAATCGTGCGTAAAGACAAAGACCGTATGGAGCCCCATAATAGCCGAAAGCCTGATGGCGGGCTTCATATAATCCGAGAATATCAGGAAGGTCGCCCCGTACGGCACAAGGATCCTGCTCAGCGCCATGCCGTTTAGGATCGAGCCCATAGCGTGCTCGCGCACGCCGAAGTGGATATTCCTGCCTGAAGAGCCGGGCATAAAATTGGGGTAACCTTTTAGAATCGTATTTGTCGAGGGCGCGAGGTCAGCCGAGCCTCCGAGTAAAAACGGGGTCTTCTTGGCTATGGCGTTCAATACCTTTCCCGACGCGCTCCGGGTAGCCAGAGGGCCGTCCTTCGGCGTGAAGGACGGCAGGTCTGAGGCCCAGTCAGAGCCCTTCCTGCCCTCAAGGAGGTTTTTCAGCTCGGCGGCTTCATCAGGATAGTCTTTTGCATATTTCTCTATTAAGCCCTTCCACTGCCTTTCAAGCGCCTCGCCGGTTTTTACAGCGCCTCTTAATTCCTTTAAGACATCTTCAGGTATGAAGAACTCCGGCTCAAGCGGCCAGCCGAGCCTCTCCTTCGTAGCCCTCACCTCTTCTTTGCCTAAAGGAGCGCCGTGGGCCTCTGAAGAATCCTGCTTTCCGGGGCTCCCGAAGCCTATGTTGGTGCGCGCTATTATGATCGAGGGCCTTTGTTTATCTTCCTTGGCGGCTGAAATCGCCTTGGCTATGCCTTCAAGGTCATTTCCCCCGACCTTCTGGACATGCCACTTAAGCGCCTCGAACCTTTTTCCCACATCCTCGGTAAAGGATAGCTCGGTAGGGCCTTCTATGGTTATCTTATTATCGGAATACAGGCAGACGATCTTGCCGAGCCCGAGATGGCCGGCGATCGAGGCGGCCTCGTTCGTGACGCCCTCCATAAGGTCGCCGTCGCTTACGATCGAGTAGATGTTATAGTCGAATATATCATGCCCCGGCCTGTTGTATCTCTCGGCGAGGTACTTTTCCGCCATCGCCATGCCGACGCCTGTAGCGAACCCCTGTCCGAGCGGGCCCGTAGTAGTCTCTATGCCGGTCTTTAAGTCGTATTCAGGGTGTCCTGGCGTGTGGCTCCCCCACTGCCTGAAGTTCTTCAGTTCGTCGAGGGAGAGGCCGTATCCCGTAAGGTGGAGGAGCGAATACAGGAGCATGGAGCCGTGGCCGGCTGATAAGACGAAACGGTCGCGGTTGTGCCATGCGGGGCTCGATGGGCTGTGCTTTAGAAAACGCCTCCAGAGGACATACGCCATCGGGGCATCGCCCATCGGCATGCCCGGATGCCCCGAGTTAGCCTTCTCAACAGCGTCTATCGCCAGGAACCTTATGGTATTTATCGCAAGCTCGTCAACTCTTCCGAAACCGGACTCTTTCGCCGCCGCCGTCACCATGCCGCCCCTTCTATGCGTTAATTTTATCGCGCTTGTCCAGATCCCCCAGATCGACACCCTTGTGCCTTGAGACCGCCGCCTTGAACTCTTCATTATTCGGCGCTACTACCCCGCCTGTCATTATCACCTTGAAGGCGTCCTCTACCTTCATCTCAAGGGGGATTATCTGGCTCTCCCTCGCCATTATATAATAGCCCGTTGTCGGGTTCGGGGTCGTTGGGAGGAAGACGCTTACCGAGTCGTCAGGGGTCTTGCTCTTAAGCTCTCCTGAGAGCTTGCCCGTAAGAAATCCTATCGAGTAAAGCCCCTGCCGGGGGAACTCTATAAGCACAACCTTCCTGAAGCTCTGGTTGTCCGTAAAAAAGGTCTCCATGAACTGCTTCGTGGCGTTATACACGACCCGGAGCACGGGCACTTTCGACAAGACCTTCTCGCCTATAACGAGGAGCCTCTTGCCGAAAAAGTTCGTGGTAAGCACCCCGACTATGAAGATGCCGAATATCGTGACGAAGATGCCAAGACCGGGCACATGGAAAGGCAGGTACGTGTCGGGCCTAAGGAACTCCGGCAGTATCACAAAGACATTGTCCATGAACCCCACGATGAGCGAGAGCACATAGACGGTTATATACAGGGGCACCACCACAAGGAGCCCCGTTATGAAGTACCCTTTAAAGCCCTTTTTCATACGCAGCCGGCGAGTTCAGCGCTGATCTTTTTTACCGTGTTTTTGGCGTCGACATAGACGAGGACAGGGGTGTGGGCGCGCGCCTCGGCCTCCTCTAAGACCGAATAGCTCGCTATGATCACGAGGTCTCCTTTTTTTGCGAGGTGCGCCGCGGCGCCGTTAATGGAGACCGCTCCGCTCCCCCTCCTGCCCTTTATCGCATAGGTAGTAAGGCGGTTCCCGTTATTTATGTTATATATCTGCACCTGCTCGAACTCGTAAATGCCGGCCGCCTCCATTAAGGACTCGTCTATGGCCACGGAGCCCTCGTAACCTATGTTCGCGTCCGTTACCGTAGCCCTGTGTATCTTGCTTTTAAGCATTACACGCTGCATTTTCGAACACTCCTCCTGCCATCCCTTACTTGGAAAGGATACAATTGTCTATAAGCCTTGTTTCCCCTATCCTTACTGCTACTGCCAGCAGCGCGCCTTCTTCTATGCGCTCGAGGTCTGTCAGCGAACCCTTATCGCAGACCTTTACATACTCTATCACGGTAGACTGCTCTTTCTCTATGATTTTTTTAACCTTATCGATAACGGCTCTGCTTTCCCTCTCTCCCTTTAAGAACTCCTTTT
>JAUSLB010000163.1 GCA_030646655.1 Deltaproteobacteria bacterium
TGGTAAGGAAAATTACATTTATATGGCTCGCCTTGTCACTTCGTGAGCCGGCGAGCATCCAGAGGCAATCCATCCGTGGATTGCATTAGCAGGCTGTTTTTCAACAGCCATCTATCCCTTCCTCGCCCTTAGCGTCAGCTCCCTCTCAGGGATTATCTTTAACAGCTCGAGGCCTAAATCGAGCGTCTCGTCTATCGACCTGTCCTCGTCTCCCTGCCCGATGAACTTCTTTTCGAACTCATCGGAGAACGACAGGTACTTCCTGTCAAGCTCGGTAAGCCCCTCTTCTCCCACGATGGTTACGAGCCTCCTTACGTCTATGCCTTTTGCGTATGCGGAGTAGAGCGCGTCCGCAAGGGTTCTGTGCCCGTCGCGGGTCTTGCCTTTGCCAATGCCGAGGTTCATAAGGCGCGAAAGGCACGGGAGCACATCTATGGGCGGATATATCCCCTTACGGTGGAGCGCCCTGCTTAAGACTATCTGCCCCTCGGTTATATAACCCGTTAGATCGGGTATAGGATGGGTGATGTCGTCATCGGGCATGGTGAGTATCGGCATCATGGTAATCGAGCCCTTCCGGCCCTTGAGCCTGCCTGCCCTCTCGTATATGGTGGCAAGATCCGTGTACATGTAGCCCGGGTAGCTCCTCCTTCCCGGAATCTCCTCGCGCGCGCTCCCTATCTCCCTCAACGCCTCGCAGTACGCGGTCATGTCGGTAAGGACGACCATCACATGGTAGCCCTTCTCGAACGCGAGGTACTCGGCTGTCGTGAGGGCTATCCTCGGGGTAAAGAGCCGCTCTATCGTAGGGTCGCTCGCCTGATTTACGAACGCTACGGTCCTTTCCGACGAGCCGGTCTCCTGCAGCGCCCTTCTAAAGAAAAACGCCTCCCTCGCGGTTATGCCCATCGCCCCGAGTATGACGCAAAAATCAGCAGCCTCGGAGACCTTCGACTGGCGCACTATCTGAAGCGCAAGCTCTTTTGCGGGCAGGCCGGCGCCTGAAAATATCGGGAGCTTCTGCCCCCTGACAAGGGTATTGAGCCCGTCGATGGCGGAGATGCCGGTCTGCACGAAGAAATCGGGCTTTTCGCGTGCAACAGGGTTCATGGGCAGGCCCGCTATCTCAAGGTATTTTTCAGGGATTATCGGGGGCAGGCCGTCGATAGGGTCGCCGAATCCGTTAAAGACCCTGCCGAATATATCCATAGAGACCCCTGCCCTCGCGCTCTGGCCTGTGGGCAATACCGAGGCGGTCTCGGAATCTATCCCTGAAGTGCCCTGCAATACCTGAACTATGGCGTGGTCGCCGAGGAGCTGGAGTATCTGGCCCATCCGCCTCTCGCCTCCGGGCATCTTTACGACGCACATCTCCCCGAGCCCGCCGCCCTTGATCTTTTCAACGTATATGAGCGGGCCTGTTATAGAGGTGATCGTCTTGTATTCCCTTGTTATGAGGTCCATATATTTTATTCCGCCCCACCCTTCCCTATCCCGATAGATTATGAGGCAAGTGTCCTTATAATACAGAAATCATATCAAAATAAATTAATCCCTCACTGAGGGTTCAATTCCCCGAAGCTTGATTCGAGACTTTTTCAGCATAAAGGACTTCGATACCTCGCAGCTTGCTGCGGGGAGGTTCATTGCTTTTTCTTAATATCTTTTTGCGCCCTGCTGTGCGCTTTCGGGCATAGGACCGGCTCCCTGCACCGGCCTACTTCTCCTCAACCGTGCTGAACTCGCCCTCTATGTCGTTTACAAGCTCCTCGGCGTTCTTCGCGAAACCCTCATTGGGCATGTTCTGCATCCTCAATACCCTTGTCCGCAGGGGGCTGTCGAGTATCGTCTCGATATAGACCCCTCTTTTTAGCGCGGCTGAGGCGTTATCCATGTAAGCGAAGATCACCTTCAGCATCCAGAACTGCTTATCGTAAGTATTGAACGCGTCAGCCTCGTTGAAGATAGACTGCTTCAGGAACCCCTCGCTCGCGATGTTCGCCACCTCAAGCGTCAGCCTGTCAGCCTCCTGCAAGGCCTCCACCCCTATTATCTGTATTATCTCCTTTAGCTCGCTCTGCTTCTGCAAAAGCTCAAAGAGCCTCCCGCGAAGCCTTAGCATATCGGGCGATATCTCCCTTGAATACCAGTCAAGCAATTCCGTCTGATATAGGCTGAAGCTCACCAGCCAGTTGACGGCCGGAAAGTGCCTCCTGTATGCGAGGTCAGGGTCCAAAGCCCATAGCGCCCCCGCGAACCTGAGCGAAGCCTGCGTGACCGGCTCAGAAAAATCCCCGCCCGGAGGGGATACCGCGCTTATGATGGTAATGGAGCCCGTCCGTGCATCAGGCCCGAGGCACATCACCTTGCCTGACCTCTCATAGAAGCCGCCGAGCTGGGTGGCGAGATAAGGCGGGAAGCCCTCCTCGCCCGGCATCTCCTCAAGCCTTGAGGATATCTCCCTTAAAGCCTCCGCCCACCTCGAGATCGAATCAGCGAGCAAGGCGACGCTGTAGCCCATGTCCCTGAAGTACTCTGCGATGGTTATGCCGGTAAATATCGAGGCCTCCCTCGCGGCAACGGGCATATTCGAGGTGTTCACCACTATTACCGTCCTTAAGCTTAACGGGAGGCCTGTGGCCGGGTCTTTTAGGGTGGGAAAATCCGTGAGTATCTCGGACATCTCGTTGCCTCTCTCGCCGCAGCCCACATAGATGACGATATCGCAGGTCGCGTACTTGGCGATCGTCTGTTCAACGACTGTTTTTCCCGTGCCGAAGCCGCCGGGAACGATAGCGGTCCCGCCCTCTGCCACAGGGAGCAGGGTATCGAATACCCTCTGGCCCGTCTTGAACGGGACCTCTGGGGGGAGCTTTGCCTTAAAGGGCCTCTGCACCCTTACGGGCCATTCCTGATAGAGCCCTATCTTTGTGCCGTCCTCAAGCACGCAGACGGGGTCCTTGCCGGTAGCCTTATCAGTTATAATCTCTTTAATAACCCCGCTTACGCCCGGAGGGATCATAATCTTATGCGCTATCCTCTCTGTCTCAGGGACCTCGCCTATTATCTCGCCGGGCTCGACCTTATCGCCTTTTCTTTTAAGCGGCTTAAAGTCCCAAACCCTGTCCATCTCAAAGACCTCGGCCTTCGCGCCCTTTACCATAAAGCCGCCTCCCGCCTCCTTTATCTTTATAAGCGGGCGCTGTATCCCGTCAACTATATTGGTAAGAAGCCCGGGGCCTAAGACCGCGCTTAAAGGCCTGCCGTAGCTTATGACCTCTTCTCCTACCGTAAGGCCGCCCGTGTCCTCATAGACCTGCAGTATCGCCCTGTCTTCCCTTATGCGGATTATCTCGCCAAGCAGACCCTGCCTGCCCACGAGGCAGACGGTGTTCATGACAGCGTTCGCCATGCCTGAGGCGATCACTGTAGGGCCTGATACGCCGTATATTTTCCCTCTTATCTCTTTCATAAATAAGTTAACTGTTGTCGGTTACCGTTCAATTACCCCGCCATTAATGGCGGGGGTGCTCTGCGCACGGCACAATCTCAAATCGTGCGCTTTTAGAAAACGGCTCTTTCTGCGAATAGGCACGCTTGAGAACCGCCCGGGCCAGGCGCTTCGGCAAGGTAATTGCCTTTTATATAGCTCGTTTGATGCGCCCTTAAAAGGGCGGGACTGCGCCGAGCACCCGACGAGCACCCGATTAAAATTCTATTTTGCTGAAAGGGTTTTCTCCTGCCATCAATTATTTTCTCCCTCCCATCAATTTCACCCTCCCCTCCCGTCGAGGGAGGGGAGGGTTTGTGAAGATATCTCGCAGGATGTTGAAAAAGTCCGTCCAGGACTTTTTCAACCGCGATTTGGCCGGAGTGAATGGCAGTTCGTCCAGGCTGGCAAGGAAATTTTTCATTTATATTGCTCGCCTTGTCACTTCGTGAGCCGGCGAGCATCCAGACGTCCAACTCTTACAAATTGCTAGACTTTTTTAGTCTCGCAATTTGGCAATCCATCCG
>JAUSLB010000165.1 GCA_030646655.1 Deltaproteobacteria bacterium
CGCGTGCTCATGGAGGGTCCTTCCGTAGTTCGGCCCGAAGGTCCTCTCCAGGTATGTCGCCTGCGTTTTCGCAAGCTCGCCGATGGTTTTTATGCCGAGGTCTTTAAGCCTCTTTTCAATCCTCGGGCCAACGCCCCAGAGCTTTCTAACCGGCATTTCCCTGAATAAAGCCTCGGCCTCGCCTTCCTTAATAATGAAAAATCCGTCAGGCTTGCCCAAATCGCACGCCGTCTTTGCGAGCAATTTATTGGGCCCGATGCCTATTGATACCGTAAGCCCAAGCTCTTTTTTTACCCTCTTTTTTATATCTTCAGCTATCCCGGGGGCGTGGGAGAAGGGGTCTGCCCCGTTCTCTGCCATCACCTCAATGAACGCCTCGTCAAGCCCGAAGGATTCGACCAAAGGGCTATAGTCCCTGAGAATCGATAAGAACCTATCCGATTCTTTCTCGTATGCCTCGAAGTCAACAGGGAGGAATGCCGCCTCCGGACATTTCCTGAGCGCCGTTTTAAGAGGCATCCCTGAAGTAACGCCGTATTTGCGCGCCTCGTATGACGCGGCCGAGACGACGCCCCTTTTTGAGGGGTCGCCGGAGCCGCCCACTATCACGGGCTTGCCTTTAAGCTCAGGCCTCTTCTTCAGTTCAACGGATGCGAAGAAGGCGTCTATGTCTGCATGGATTATCGCGCGGGGCATCTATCAGCCTTTCAGAAAATTTTTAAGATAAGGAGTATAGCACAGCTATTGAGGCTGAACAAAGCTATGCTTTGGAAGAGGGATGGAAAAGGGGGTTCTGGCTTACCGGAGATTATTTTTTTGGCTTGAACAAATAAACCAGTCTCAAGATGGAGTAAAAAGGGGATAAAAAAGAGGGGCTAAACGATTACCGCAGGCAATTCAAAGGAAAGAGGGGTTAAATGTCTAAGCTTGGAGGTATTTTTTGGCGGATTTTACTATCTCGTCAGCGAAGTAGGGCTTTCTTATAAACTCGTCTATCATCCCTTCCTTTATGCCCTGCAGTATGACGCCCTCGGCGTCCCTGAAATAGCCTGTAAAGAGTATCACTTTTATCTCCGGCCTTATCTTTTTTATCTCCCTGAAGGTATCAAGGCCGTTCATGCCGGGCATCACTATGTCCATAAAGACAAGCCCGTAGGGCTTGTCTTTGACCTCCTCTACAGCCTGCCTTCCGTCCACGACATAGGCCGCCTCGAAACCCACATCCTTAAGTATCTCGCTCATGCCTATGCCGATAGTCTCCTCGTCGTCAACAACGAGGACCTTCGCCCTTAATTTCCCGTTCAGCATCTTACCTCCTCCAAAGCTTTTCCACGCCGGGGCCCACTTTTGACGGGTAGTTTCCTGCAGAGATAGCTCTTTTATCTGCTCTGGCTTCAGCATATGGAAAGGAATTCAGATTTTTAAACCCAATTCGCAGGAGTTATAAACGGACTGTAAAACGCATCATGAAGTGTTTGCAAGGAGAGACTTGGATTTAATGAGAACCTTGATTTGATGTAATTATAAGCTTCAAAAATTCAGATGTCAACCTGTCCGGAAGGGCAGTTACACTTAAAAACCGGGGCGTCTTAATCGCTATCCTTTTGGAAGATGAATGCGGCAACTGCGGCAACGACGATGGCGATGGAGATGGCGAGCGCAAGAGGGTCTTCTTGTCCGTTCTTCCAGTCAACAAAGTGCTTGAGGAAGCCTACCGCAACTACGAGTATTACCAGCGGGAGGTCGCGGATAAGCAGCAGGTCTGCAAGGTCGGCCTCCTCAAGCGAAAACTCGAAGAGCATGCTCAAAGCGATTATAAAAAGCGCTGTGGGGATGAAATACGTGTATAAGACCGAAAAAAGTCCGGTCAGCCCGAGCCCGTAACCGTCGCCGGCTATAGAGGAATTGAAGTGGTAGAAGATCTCAGCTGTCCTGAACGTGCCCCAGATAAAGGCTGAAACCGATGCCGCGAGCGCCAAAAATATCGGCACCATTGCAATATAACGGCTTTTAGGGAAGACCTCGTTCAGGCCCATACGGAAACCCTGGAAAACGCCTTCTAACTTCTATCAGGTTGCTTCAAGCCGCAACCTGATAGGCAATCCATGGAAGGAATGCCAAATTGCGAGACCGAAAAGTCGAGCAATTTGTAAGATTTGGACGGATTTACTCCTGCCAAATCGTGGCTGAAAAAGTCCAGGACGGACTTTTTCAGCATACTGATAGTCTATAAGGAAAGTACATTTTTGTCAATACGCAAGTCAGCGGTTTTTAAAAGAAAAACCATCTTTTACCGCAGCCGTGGGGAAGGGATCTTCTACGAGGAAAAAGACAGGTTTTTCAATAAGTTCCATGTAAGAAAGACTGAGCTGAGCCCAAGAAGGAGAGAGAGCGAAAATACCGGCGTTGCCCCGGCAAAGGCATAAAGTCCGGTGCCGATGAAAGGGGCGACCGCCCCCCTTAGCCCGCCAAGCGCGATATTGGCCGCCATGTAGCGGGGCACGTCCTCGGGTGTGGAGATCTTCGTTATTACGATATACCCGGCAAGCTCGATGGCCGCGGTCATAAACCCCGATACCCCCTGCGCTATCCCCAATACGAATAAGTCCCTGCTCGAGATATAGATAAGGGGCACGAGGCAGAATGTCCCGAATATCGCGGCAAGTGTAAGCCTGATGGGTTTCCTGTCTATGATGTTGCCCCAGAAAAAGAAGCCCGCAAGCCACATCCCTGAGAAGACCGCGCCGTAGATCCCCGTTGCGAGGTTCGATATCTTAACCTCGTCAACGAGCACGAGAGGATATACCGGAAGAGATAAGAGGAGGCCCGCCTCAAAGAGCGAATACGCGAGCAAGAACCTGATAAACGCCCTGTCCTTAAAGGGGCCTGCTATGCGGGCGGCGATATTAAAGGGCTCCTTCCTCCTCTTCTCCCCGCGCACTTTTATGGAGCTGAACTGGAGGGCTGAAAAGACCCCGAATATCGCCGCAAGAGGGAATATGTACCTGTAATTTGCAGTGCCCTTCTCAAGGACCCAGCCCGCCACAGCCGACGAGGCTATCCAGAACACCGCAATGCCTACGCGCACGTATGACATGAGCCTGCCCCGGCACTCATCCGGGTAGTTGGTCTTCATTATCGATGCGTAGGACGGGAACGGCACAGCCGTTATTACCATGTAAATGAATATAAGGGCCGTGTACCAGCCGGGGCTCGTAATATAGAACATCCCCAATAGGAGCGCCCTTCCCGCCACGCTCGGCCAGACCACATACCAGACCCTCCCCTTGCCGAAGATGTCCTCCGTCCAAAGAAGCGCGAATGCGTTCGCAAGGTACGGGGCGGCGGCCAGGAGCGCTATCTGAAAGTCAGTAGCCCCGATCTTTCTCCCGACTATCGCGATAAACGGTATTAAAAACCCGCCGAAGACGCCTACGAGCATCCCGGACCTTAAGTCGTAGTGGAATGTGTGCCTCGCGTATGATGGAAGCTCTTTTATCCTCATCGATAGGATTATAGCATGTTGCTTCAAGCCGCAACCTGCTATGCAATCCATGGAAGGGTTGCCAAATTGCGAGACAAAAAAGTTGAGCAATTTGTGAGGATTGGACGTCTGGACGCTCGCCGGCTCACGAAGTGACAAGGCGAGCTATATAAATGAAAGATTTCCTTGCCAGAAAGAACGGAGTTCTGCCATTCACTTCGGCCAAGCCGTGGCTGAAAAAGTCCAGGACGGACTTTTTCAGCATCCTGATAGAATAATACCGGCGTCCTTAAAAGCTAAAATTTGCTGGAAACGGAGGCATTTCAAGGAAACCGGCTGATTTTACGCCGTTTTTAAGGTTCCAGAGGTTCTATTTTTTGACAAAGGGCCTGCATACGATATAATGAACATGAAATTCAAAATCGACAGAAAGAAAGGAAAGTAACTTTCAAACCGGAGGCGCATATGAACTGGAAAAAAAACATAAAAGAGGCCCGTACTGAGGTCGAGGGCGGCACGAGGCTTGTGCTTATCAATTTTTACCGCACGGACGACGAAGCGTCGATGAAGATGCTCAACGAGACATTGAAAGACGAGAAGGTAACAACCCTCATCGAGCGCGAGGCCGCGCCTGTTCTCTGCAATATCGCTGAGGCGGCCGGCATCGCAAAAGAGTACCGCATTGACTTGACGCCGACCTTCGTGCTGGCGGATGAGAACGGCCGCGAGCTCGAAAGGTGGGTGGGCTACCTCCCCGCGAAGGAGTTCAGGGAGCAGCTGATACTTTCAAAGGGGCTTGCGGCGTTCCATCTCGAGAGGCATTCAGAGGCTGTCCGGGAGTTCGAAGAGCTGATCGAGGAATTCCCTGATTCTGAACTGAAACCCGAGGCAGAGTACTTCCTTGGAGCGGCCAAATTCAAGCTGACCGGCAAAACAGATGACATGATCGGCATCTACCATACCCTTATGATCGAACACCCGGAGAGCATCTGGGCCAAGAGGTGCTCGATCTGGGCGCGCACAGAAAGAGAGTTCAGGCCTTTCGTGAACTACACGGGAGGCGGCTCGGCAGGGAGCGGTTTCTATTAATCGTCTCTACAGCGTCTCTACAGGCGCGGCTAAACGCCGCGCCTGTCTTTTTTATGGGAGTCCTCCGCTTTTCTTTGATTTAACAAGTCGTTGAGCGGTCCCGCCTTTTTTTCTTTGACCATCCCAAACCAAAGCGCACCGAATATTTTAAAGTTCATGTTGATTTCCGCCCGCCTTTAGAATAGAATCTACTCAATTATGGACAAACCCGGCCCGATAGAGCCCTCCAGAAAAAGCGTAATAATCCCTTTCTTAAATAAGCTCTTCATCGTTATTGACGACGTTATACTGGTCTGGGTGGCGCTCGGCATCATAGGGGTCGCCTTCCTCCTGATGATGGAGGCGATAACGGATTTCATATACTTCTCCCAGCACTCCATATCCCACATCATAAGCGACTTGATGTTCGTCCTCATTATAATGGAGCTCTTCAGGCAGGTGATGCGCCAGATAAACAGGCAGTCCTTCTCGTTAAACCCTTTCATATTCATCGGGGTCATAGCGAGCATAAGGGGCATGCTCTTGACTCAGATGCAGCTCGGGATGGGAGAGACAGAGTGGCAGGGCGGGGTCGTAAAGCTCGGCGTGCACGCCGTGATAGTCCTGATACTCGTTGCGAGCTATTACATCTATTCGAAAGGCAGGCCCAAGGAAGAGCAGTAGCTCAGCCCTTAAGCTCGTAGAAGGCCCACTTTGCGCACTCGTAGTCGTCCTTGTAGCGGTAGAGGATGCGGCAAATCTCTCGAAGGATCATGTGCTTTAAAAAAGTCCAGTCGTCATTAAGGAGCTTAATTTTATCCTCCTCGAACTGATGCAGGCCTGAGATGGTCCATTCCCTCTCCTGTCCGGTTATCACCTTTTTGATGTAGATCTTTTTCTGTATCTTAAAGCACTTCGTGACCCTCGCTTCACCTCCGAAGTCATCTACAAGATCGAGGTTCGCGGCCGACAGGCCGTGCTTTTTAAGCACTTCATCGATCTGGTTTCTGTAATCCTCCGCTTTTATTTCCATTACGGCCCCCCGGTTTTGCCAAATAGAAAAAGGGTCAAACCCTGCAGGGCTTAATCCCCTTATAAAGGTTGCTGGCTATCCTCTTTTTCCGATGCCTGAGATGAGCGAGGTGAACTTTTCGAGCCTCGCCTTAACATCCTGAGGCATCTCCTCGAACATCACGCCCACGACTATCTTATCCGTGTCCTTACTTATGTTCCTTATCTTGCCCACGAGGGCGATTTTGTCCGCGGCGCCCGGGAACTGCGCCTTTATGTCTATACTCTTATTTACCTGTATGAGGCCGAAGAGGGACTCGTTCTTGGGCACTGACGCCTTTATGGCACACTGGCATCCCTCTTTGCTTATATCGACTATGACCATCTCTATCAGCTCATTGCCGAACATGGTAACGGCCGGCAGGATGCACTCGTGCCGCGAGGCGGCGTTTCCCTTCTGCTCCTCTATTGCCTTTGGGTAGGATACGAACATGAGCTTCGAGGGGCTCGATACCATGTTCAGTATCTCCGCCTTGAAGCCATAGACAACCCCCTTGTGCATGTATTTTACATTGACCGGGCTTTCGCGCACAGCCTCGCTCCTGAAGGTGCCCATGAGGTCGTTGAAAGAGAGCCTCGCCAGTATGAACAGCCCCTCGTCAATCCCTATGAGCACGCTCTTTATGCGAAGGTTCAGGTTCACGATCTCTATAAGCATCTCCGAGCCTATAGTTATCGGGAGGTGGACGGCGGCGGGGATTTCTTTAAGGTTTTCCATAGGATTTTCCTGTTTGATTCAGATTTATCAGGCAGGATACAACAAAAAAATAAAAATGTAAACGAGCGTCTTAACAGGACGCACCCTGTTCGTAACATTTTCAGGGTTGCTCGAGCGACCCGCGGTAAAAGACTTCGCATCCGCCCCCTTTGAGCATCTCGAAGGGTTTCTTTGCGAGCGAGATGATCGGGCCCATGAGCGAACGGAGGATGCTCGGCTTGTCTATCTGAGGTTTTTTAAAGGCGCCGTGTATCATCTGGCTGTATACGGCGCAGGCGTTCGCGTCGAGCACGGCGACCGTCAAGCCCTCGAACCTGTCGTGGACGAAATTGAGGCTGCCCTTAAGGGCGATGCGGTTTTTACTTGTGGTGAAGGCCACGTCCTGCGCCTCAGCGATGCCGTTAGTGACCTTCCAGTCGGAGACGAGTTTTCGTATCGTGCTATTCCCTCCCAGGGATTCCTTGTAGATACCCCCGAAGTCGTAGCCCTTTGTCAGCAACGCGCCCAGAGGGCCCGCGACAAAGAACGCTCCCACATCGACTAAGTTTACGCGCTGGCTCTTTTCGTACTTCTCCAACACACGGTCGAGGTCGAGGCTTTCGAGAAAGAGGTCATGGCCCCGGAGCGAAATCTCTCCCTGCGCAGTCCTCGTCATCTCATCCGCGTTTTTGCCTCTTATCGCGAGATGCGATTTCAGGTCCAGCTCGCCGCGCATGGATTTTTTCTGTTTAAACGCCCCAAGCACCTCTTCGAAACGGAATTTTGTGATCGTGAAATCAACCGAGTACTCGGGGCTTTCGCCTGCCATCGCACCCCTGATGCTACCTCTGCCGTTGCCGCCGAAGATCTTCATCGTGAAGGGGTTTGCCTCAAACTTCCCTCCGCCGGCTTTCATGACAGCGCGAAAATCCGAGACCCTCAATTCTTTCGCCTTCACTTCATTGCATGACAAATCGCCCTCGAAGGAGAGTGTGCTGAAAAACTCTCCTCCGCCCGCGGAAAGGTTTTTGATAGCAAGGTCGCACCCGTTCGCCTCGGTCCTTCCGCCCGATTTTTCGTCCAGGTATTGGACATGCCCCCCTTTGACGAAGATCTTTTCCATCTCAAAAGGTCTTGTGGGGAGTTCTTTCGAGGCAGGTTTCTTCTCAGGTGTTTCGAAGTTGAAGCGCCCTTTTCGGTCTTTGGTGATGAAGAATTTGGGGGTGATGATCTTGACCCGCCGTATGAGCACTTCCCGCCTGAGAAGGGGCAGCAGTCTTACCTCCACCACCGCCTTTTTTACCGAGGCGACATCCGCACCCTTGTTTTGTATCAGAATATCTTCAAGCGATACTTTTGCGCTGAGAGATAGCGCGAGCTTCATTTTGCCGTTAATGCGTACCTTCATCCCCGCGGCCTCGGAGGCAGCGGCCTCGATACGGGGCTTGTATGGATTTATGTCGAAGGTGAGGACGAAAATGACTACCGCAAGGACAAGGGCCATCGCACCGGCGCCAAGGATAAGAAGGACTTTCTTCATCTTCGAGTTCATTGAGTTCATTCGCGCATCTCACCAAAAGAACATCCAGACAGGCTTAAACCCCGGATAATCATGACAGAAGAGCGCATATACTAAAAGGAATCTCATGTTTCTCTCCCCATTTACCGGAATGAAGTTAAGCAGGTTGGGTCAAGTGAAGCGAAACCTAAAAATCAAATAAAAATTATAGCATGAAAATTTAAAGGGGCTACAGCAACGCTGTAACCCCTTGATTTTACTTGGTGGAGGGTACCGGGATCGAACCGGTGGCCTGCTGATTGCGAACCAGCCGCTCTCCCATCTGAGCTAACCCCCCGTATGCACAAAACCTAATCTGAGATTATTATCAAAAAATCCGGCAAATCGCAAGCGATTAATTTATGGGCAGTAGTTGTGCTGGAAAAACAAGGCAGGAATGCAACTTGTTGCAGGAAACTTCAATCTCCGCCATTTAAGGCTGAGTTCTTCAATTTAAAAGAATCGGCTTATGGCCTTAAATGCCGCGCTTTCTTGAATGCTTTTTAAGGTAGCCGAGTATCGTATCTTTCTCTTCGGGGGTAAGGGCGGCCCGTACCCCTATCTCCTTAACCCTTTGCTCCATGACCGGGAGAATGCCTTCCCACTCCTTTGAAGAAAGCGCAGCCGGGTGCTTCGGGGTATGGCATATACCGCACTTTTCGGTATAGAGAAGGGCCTCCTTGGTGTCTTTCTCCGGAAGAG
The DNA here is from genome assembly GCA_030646655.1 of Deltaproteobacteria bacterium. Taxonomy (GTDB): domain Bacteria; phylum Desulfobacterota; class GWC2-55-46; order GWC2-55-46; family GWC2-55-46; genus JACRCL01. The sequence goes on from JAUSLB010000165.1 coordinate 8,581, forward strand.
GCATCTCGCAGCCGGATAAAATTATCATGGATGCCGCGGCAAGCGCCGCCATTGTAATGCCATTCATCGAGCCCGTCTACCCCAATTTTTTGTTACGCCTTTTTTGCCCCTGACGAGGCCTATCCTATACCACAGGACGGGGGATTATCAAATGATGAAGTTCAGCGCGCCGTCTTTCACTCGGCGGATTCTATCTAAAGCTAACCGGCTTATAAGCATCCTCTGCTTACTGCTTTATGAAATTCCGCCTGAGCGGTCAAAAACATGGCTAAAGCCCTGCCCTGCAAAGCTCGCCAAAATAAAACCAAATGCTCCTCAAATATAGAGCAAGATAACAAACGCATAGCCCAAGCCGGCCAGGCGCTTTCAATTATGATCTCAGCTTGGCTTCAGTGCAGGTATGTCCTCATGCCCTCCATAAAGCCCGTGGGCTTTATGCCGAACACATCGGGAAGCGCGTTATTTGCGGTGACGTTGTCCTCTTCGAGCATGAGGAGCGCATCCCTCGTTATCGGAGGCCTCGGAAGCACGCATTCAAGGAGCGCGGCGTTAAGGCGCATAAGGCTCATGGGTATATGGACTTTTAGAGGGGATCTATTGAGCACAGAGGCAATACTGTCGATTATCCCGTCGAAGGTATAGGCTTCAAAGCCGGCCATCTCAAATGTAGCCTTTTTAGCCTCGGGTCTTTCAATCGACTCCGCCATCGCCCTTACGAGGTCTTTTACGAACACTGGCTGCATCTTATTCCTTCCGTCCCCGGGGACCATTATTACCGGAGAAAGCCTTATGGCCCGCGCGAACACGTTCGTGAACTTATCCTCTTTGCCGAAGATCACCGAGGGCCTGAATATAGTGTAGTCGAGCCCGGACGCCCTTATTATCTCCTCGGCCTCCCACTTGGTCTTGTGGTATCCGCTCCTCGCGCTGGGTCTCGTGCCGAGGGCGCTTATATGGAGGTATCTTGATATCCCTTTCTCCTTGCAGGCCTCAACCACATTCCTCGTGCCCTCGACATGGACGGCCCTGAAGGTCAAGCCCTTCGATTCCATCAGGATGCCCACGAGGTGGACTACGGCGTCAACCCCGCCCAAGGCGTTGAGGACTGAGCCCTTGTCCGTCACATCCCCGCGGACGAGCTCCACGCCCGGCATGGGCGCGGCCCTCTCCGGGGATCTAACGAGGCAGCGGACTTCACGGTCTTTGAGCTCGCCTATGAGGTTCCTGCCGACAAAGCCAGTCCCGCCCGTGACGAGTATCATTGTTTTTTTCCGAGGATGTCCCTTACGGTCTGTTTAAGTTCTGTGAGGTCTGAGGATTTTATTACGTAGGCGTCGGATGCCCATGTGCCGAAGTCGTGCTTATAGTGGGGGTAGGCTGTGCAGAGTATCACGGGGAGGTCTTTCCACTTCTCCTTTACCCTCCTTAAGACCTCGACCCCGTCCATTCCGGGCATCTTGATGTCAAGGAGCACCAGATCTATGGGCTCGTTTTCGAGCTTTTCGAGGGATTCCTCTCCTGAGGCGGCAAGCTCCACCTCCCACCCCTCGTCCTCAAACTCCTCCTTGTACAGGAGCCTGAGGCCTTCCTCATCGTCAACCACAAGGATCCTTTTCTTCATATTCTTCATACAAACCCCTGATAAAGATACTGAACGGGCCGCCTTAAAAAAATATCATCGCTTAAGCCGGAGGGGCAGGCCCCTCCTTTTCCCCGGCATACGGCAGGCTTATCGTAAATACCGCCCCGGCGCCGGCCCTATTCTCAACCTGAACGCTTCCCCTGTGCCTCGCTACTATCGTCTTCGCTATCGTAAGACCAAGCCCCGTGCCGTTCCCCTTTGTAGTAAAGAATGGTTTGAATATCTTATCCATTATCTTGGCGTCGATCCCGCCGCCGGTGTCCGCCACCTTCGCGAGGACGGAATTTCCGGACAAGGCGGTTGCCATCGTAAGCACGCCGCCCTTTTCCATGGACTGTATCGCATTGGCTATTAAATTGTCAAAAGCAATCTTGATCTGCTCCCTGTCCGCAAGCACCGGGAGCCTGCGGCCGTAAAACTCCTTTTTTAATTCGATCCCGCGGACGCCTAACTCATCCTCAAAAGGAGAAAGGGCCGAGCCCGCTATCTCGTTCATATCGTCAGGCTTAAGCTCCAGCGAGCTTTCCTTAAAGAACCTGAAGGCCCCGTCCATTATCTTCTCGAGCCGGGCTACCTCAAGGGATATCCTTTCCAGATACTGCCCGACCGGCGCTTCCGCCCCGAGGTGTTTTTTGAGCCTCGCCGTAAAGCCCCCGATGGAGAGGAGCGGGTTCCTTATCTCGTGAGCAAGGGCCGCGGCCATGTCGCCGAGAGTAATAAGCTTCTCCGAATCCTTTAACGCGGAGCGGGCCTCTTTTAATTCCTCTTTGGCGGCCTCAAGCTCTTTTATCGCCACCGCGAACCTAAGAAGGAGCGTCAGCTGAAGGGCCGCGTTCTTAAGCCTCAGCCTGCCCTTTGCGTCGAGCCTTTTCCTCTCAAGGGCTTTAAGATAAAGGGCCCCGTCTAACTCCCTCCCTTTCCTTATAGGGCAGATGACCGCGTACTTAAAGCCTTTAAGCCCCTTGTCCTCATTCCAGACGGCGTCGCTGCCTTTCGCCTTATATACCTCTACGGGCTGGGCCTTGCCGCGGACAAGCCGGAGCGCGCCGTCGTTTATCCCGTAAGCCTTTATCTTGGGGCCACTTCCCTTAGACCCCCTTAAAGTAAAGCCGCCGCCCTCCCCCTCACGGATATAAAGGCAGGACTGGTCAAAGGCAAAGGCCTTCAGGAAGAACCCGGCTGCCATAGCCAGTTTCACGCCCGGTTTAATCCCCGAGTCCGCAAGCCCGGCCAATTTTCCAATTATATCATATTCCATAAAGAAACTCCGGTATCAGGGAAAACGGAGCTTTTGATGCGAAATGAAAAGATATGCCTTAAACCTTCGCGTCCCTTAAAAACTTGGCCGCCTCCTCAGGAGGAGTGGGGTTCATGTAAAAGCCTGAGCCCCATTCAAAGCCCGCGACCTTGGTCAGCTTGGGTATAAGCTCGAAGTGCCAGTGGTAGAATTGGCTCGACGCGTCCCTTACGGGGGCCGCGTGCAGGATGAAGTTGTAGGGAGGATAGTTGAGGACCTTGTCTATCCTCTTAAGCACATCGGAGAAGATGGTCGACAGGCTCTCGTAATGGTGCTTCTGGCAGTTCTCGAAATTCGACTCGTGCACCTTGGGCAATATCCATATCTCAAAGGGCGCCTTGGGCGCGTATGGCGTCACGGCTATAAAGTCCCGGTTCTCGGATACCACCCTCACGCCCTGCATTATCTCCTGACGGATGATGTCGCAGAATACGCAGCGCTCCTTGAAGTTATAATACTCAAGGCAGCCGTCGAGCTCCTCGGCTGCCCTCTTGGGGATAATAGGCAGGGCTATGAGCTGGGAGTGCGTGTGCTCCAATGTAGCGCCTGCGGCCTCGCCGTGGTTCTTGAATATGAGTATGTATTTAAGGCGCGCGTCCTTCTTTAAATCTATGATCCTGTCCCTGAACGCCCAGAGCACCTCTTCGAACTGCCTTACCGGGATCTTGGCGAGCGTATCGGCGTGGTTCGGCGACTCTATTATGACCTCGTGAGCGCCCACGCCGTTCATCTTGTCATAGACGCCGTCGCCCTCGCGGTTGATCTCGCCTTCCACTTTAAGGGCCGGGTACTTGTTCGGCACTACCCTTATGTGCCAGCCCGGAGAGTTCGGGCCCGCGCTGTTCTTCCTGTAAGCCAGCACCTCCGGCGGGGTCTTTGATTCATTTCCGGGGCAGAAGGGGCAGAAACCCACCTTTGGGGAGGGCTGGGTGAACTCGAACTCAGAGGGGCGCTTGCCCCGCTCAGTTGAAATTATCACCCATCTGCCTAATATAGGGTCTTTCCTTAGTTCGGGCATATTCACCTTCTCGGAATTACTGGATAAATCCGGCTGGCACGGACTGAAAGGGAAGGGGGCGGAAGCTTTCGCCTGCCTGGAGGAAGGCCTCCGAGGTTACGGTCTTATAAAATAAAAAAAGGATGACCGGTCAGCTCCGTGCCTTCTCCTGCTCCTCCTCTTCCTTCTTGCATTCTATGCAGCAGGTCGTAACCGGCCTTACCTCAAGCCTCTTTTCGGAAATAGCCTCTCCGCACAACTCGCAGACGCCGTAAGCCCCGTCGTCTATCCTCTTGATGGCCTCGTTGACCTTGGTTATGAGCTTGCGCTCCCTGTCCTTGACCCTTAAGAGGAAATTCCTGTCGGTCTCGTGCGCGGCCCTGTCGGTCGGGTCCGGGAAGTTGTCTTCCTTCCCTTCGCTCATTCCGCTTACCGCCTTCTCGGCGCCGCTTAAAAGTTCTTCGAGCTTTCCGTTGAGCAGCGTCCTGAAGTGCTCAAGCCTCTCTTTATCCATAATCCAAAAGTATAACCGAAAAAGCACGCGGATGTAAATAATAAATTTAATCCCTCACTGAGGGTTCAATTCCCCGAAGCTTGCTTCGAGACTTTTTCAGCCGTAGTGGACTTCGATACCTCGCAGCTTGCTGCGGGGAGGTTCATTCCGTTCCCTGGGCTTAATCCCTTGTAAACGTCCCGCTTTTCCCGCCGGTCTTCTTGATAAGCCTTATATCCGTCAGCGTCATCTCCTTATCCGCGGCCTTGCACATGTCGTAGATTGTAAGGGCCGCCACGCTTACGGCAATAAGGGCCTCCATCTCAACCCCTGTCTTTGATTCAACCTTCGCGCGCGCGGTTATATCTATGCCGGGCGGGCCTTTAACCGGCTCGAATTCCACCTCTACGCTTGTGATATTAAGCGGATGGCATAAAGGTATCAGCTCGCCTGTCTTCTTGGCGGCCATTATGCCCGCTACCCTCGCCACGCCGAGCACATCGCCTTTACTGACCTCGTTCGCGAGTATGAGATCAAGCGTTTCTTTTTTCATCAAGACCCTGCCCTTGGCTACGGCCTCGCGCCCGGTTACGTCTTTTGACGTGACGTCCACCATCCTTGCCTTGCCGCGCTCGTCTATGTGCGTAAGTCCCATAAAAGCCCCTTTTTTTTAATCCCTCATTGAGGGTTCAATTCCCCGAAGCTTGCTTCGAGACTTTTTCAGCATAGAGGTCTTCGATACTCCGCAGCTTGCTGCGGGGAGGTTCATTTTACCTGAGCCTCTACAACCCGCCCGTCCCTTACCGTCAAAAAGAAAAGCCTCTTTACCGGCTCGTTACGGCTGTCGAAATATATGGAGCCGGTCGCGCCCTTAAAGCCCCTTACGGATTTAAGCCTGTCCTTCAGCGCCTCCCTGCCGGACTCTTTGCCGCCTTCTTTTATCGCTGAGATGAGCATCATCGCCGCGTCATACGCCTGAGCCTCTATTACGCCGGGGCTCCTGCCGTAAGCCTCTTTGAACCTCTTCGTAAAATCGACCGTCTCGGGCTTGTTGCTCTCAGCGAAGAACCCGTCGACAAAGACCGCGCCCTCGACGCTTTTTCCGCCGAGCTCGACGAGCCTCGGCGAGTTCCAGCTGTTCGGCCCGAAAAGCTGGATGCCGGTTATATTGTAATACCCGAAGTAGGGGGCTATGAGGCTTACGGCCTCGTAAGAGTCGGGTATAAAGACAGCGTCTATATTAACGGTGGGCGTGAACTCCTTTATTACCCTCCTCCCCTCCTTCCTCTCTTTTACCTGAACCCCGAATATCCTTTTTATCTCCGGACTGAAGTCCGTCTGCCCCTGAGGGTATGACGCCGACCTTACTACGGAGCAGCCGTTGACTTCAGCCTCTTTGGTAAACAGCTTTGCGAGCTCGATCCCGTAATTATTCTGCGGGTGGAGTATCGCGAGCCTCTTCTTGCCGAGGCCCCCGCACGCGTATTGGGCCAGAGCGGACGCCTGCACCGAAGGGGTAAGGAAGTTCCGGAAGACATAATCCCCTGCCTCCGTCACCCCGTCTTTCTGCGACAGCGTTATGACGGGTATCTTTTTCATCTGCGCGTACCTGGCCGCCTCCCCAGCCGTTACGCTAAGAAGCGGCCCTACAAGCCCGGCTACCCGGCTGTTTGAGGACAGCTCGCTTACCGCCGCCTCGACAGAGGACGGGTCAGTGCCTACATTCCTCGCGAATACCTCGATAGAGCCCTCCCCCTTGCCAAAGACCCCTGCCGCAAGCAGCACCCCGTTCAAGGCCTCCTCGCCGAACTGGGTGTAGCTCCCCTTCAGCGGCAAAAGCACGCCGATGGCAGGGCCGTCATTTTTCTGTTCAGCCCCGCTCAGGGCGGAATCGATCTCCCTTATAAGCCTTGACGCCTTTATCCTTAACCAAATCCCCGCCTCCCTGCTCGTTGATACGGCCTCAAGGGCCGCCTTCGCGTCCTTAATCTGCCCGGCCCTGTACCTCGCGACCCCGAGCTCGTAAGAGGCGTCAAACCTGAATTTGCTCGCGGGCAAACCCTCTATCACTTTCTGATAAAAATAAGCGGCCTTGCCGAAGTCCTTCTTTTCGGCGTAGGCGCGGGCGAGCCTGAAGAGGGCCTCGTCGATATAATCAGCCCCCGGGTTCTTTGAGATATAGCCCTCGAGCTCTTCGATTATTTCTTTAGAAGCGCCGCTCGTCTCAAGGTCTTCGAATATGGAAGGAAGTTCGCGCGAACGCGCGAATGGAGCCGATGCAAAGAGGATAAAAAAGAGGAAGAGGATGACGCGGCTGGTCCTCATTCAAAGATTTCCTTGACCTTGGAGAAAAAATTCTTACTTAGGGGGGTCGTGTCCTCCCCGCTTATGGACGCGAACTCCTCGAGTAACTCCCTCTGCCTTTTATTGAGCTTACTCGGGGTCTCTACCTCGATTATAATCCGCTCATCCCCGCGCCTTCCCGTGTGCACCGAGGCTATGCCCTTGTTCTTTAGCCTTAAGACTTTTCCGGATTGCGTCCCTGCGGGTATCTTAAGCTTCACCGTGCCCTCGATCGTGGGCACTTCTATCTCCGCCCCGAGCGCCGCCTGCGGGAAGCTTATGGGCACCTCGCAAATTATATCGTCGTTCTCCCGCCTGAATATCGGATGCGGGAGCACGCTTATTACGATATAAAGGTCCCCCGGACGGCCTCCCCTCTCCCCGTACTCGCCCTCTCCCGTGAGCCGGAGCCTTGATCCCGTGTCTATTCCAGCCGGGACCTTTACGCTTATGGCATTTACCGTCCTTACCCTTCCGGCGCCCCTGCACTCGGGGCACGGGTCTTTTATTACCGCTCCTGCGCCGCGGCAGCCGGGACAGGGCCGGGAGACGCTAAAAAAGCCCTGCTGGAACCTGACCTGCCCGGCCCCTCCGCATCCGGTACAGGTGACAGGCTGCGTGCCCTGCTTGGCGCCGCTTCCTGCGCATGTATTGCACAAAACGGTCTTCGGGACATTTATCGTCTTTTCGGCGCCGAACGCGGCCTCTTCGAAGGTTATCTCTAAATCGTATCTTAGGTCAGACCCCCTCTCAGGGGCCGGCCGCCTTCTGGCCCCCCCGAAAAAGTCAGAGAAGACCTCGCTGAAGATATCCTGAAAATCCGCCCCGAACCCGGCCTCGGTATAGGCAGAGCCCGCCCCGGCGTACCCGAACCTGTCGTACTGGGCCCTCTTATTCTGGTCTTTCAGGGTCTCATACGCCTCGTTTATGAGCTTGAACTTCTCCTCTTTTTCCTTGTCCCCGGCGTGCTTGTCGGGGTGGGACTCATGGGCAAGCCTCCTGTAGGCCTTCTTTATCTCCTCATCGCTTGCGCCTCTATCGACCCCGAGTATCTTATAAAAGTCTTTTTCACCCATATGTCGTTTTTAAGCGTTCCCCCTCCCCTGTCCGGAATTCGCGGGATCATTCTCCGGCGCCTTTGATACCGCGACCATAGCCGGACGAAGCAGTCTCCCCTTTAATAGGTATCCCTTCTGGAATTCTTTTATCACTACCCCCGGCCCGGCGCCCGACTCCTCCTCTAAGATGGCGTGGTGGAGCGAGGGGTCGAACTTCTCGCCGACCGACTTTATCTCCTGAAGCCCGAACTTCTTTATGAGCGAGTACATCTGTTCAACCGTCAGCTGGAC
>JAUSLB010000169.1 GCA_030646655.1 Deltaproteobacteria bacterium
TATCACGCCTTCAGGGACGCCTTTCATCTCGGATGGCGGTATTATTATCTTATCGAGTATCCGCTCATCCGAAGGTATCACCACGCCGAAGCCCTTTGAGCGCTCGAACCTCCCTACTATGAGCTTGTGCGCGCGCTTTACCACCCTTATTATGCGCCCCTCCCTCTTTCCTCGGTCTTTATACCCCTCGACCCTCGCAACGACCGCGTCCCCGTGCATCGCGCCGCCGAGCCTGCGGGGGTTTATGAACACATCCTCGCCGCCCTCCTCGGGCTTTACGAACCCGAACCCGTCAGGGTGGCAGACAAGCTCGCCTGTAACGAGGTTCATCTTCGAGGGCAGGCCGTACCTTTCCCCTCGTATCTTTATAAGCGTCCCTTCGCTTAAAAGCCCCTTCAAAAGCTTTTTAAACCTGTCCATTTCCTCTTTCCCGATATCAAAGGCGCGCACAAGCTCCTTAAAAGACATCGGCCTGTACGAGACCTCCTTCATGAACTCCAAAATATTTTTTTCCTTTTCCTGCAAATTGCCTTCCTTTTCTGTTTTATTATGATGCATAATCAACGACCGCTATCGACTCCTTTACCTTCGCTATGTAATCCTCCACCTCTTTATGACGGGGGTGGACCTGATACGCGTCCAAGTCCTTAAGCGAATCGAACTTGGCTATAAGCGCTATGTCATAAGACCTCTCCGAGCGCAGCACATCGGTACCCGCCTCAAGAGACCTTATCTGGGGGACTTTTCCTTTAAGGCCGAGCAGCATGTCAGCGACCTTGCGGACAGAGGCAGGGCTCTTATCCGCGAGCTTAAAAAGGACTACGTGCGTTATCAATCTATCTTCCTCCTGAGGTTTATTTCCCTGCCGGGAATTCGTATTTAAAGCCCGCGTAGAGCCTTAAGCCCGGCCCTCCCCTGTTCGCCTCCCTCAAACTTTTTCCGATGGATGAGTGCACGGAAAAATTTTCAGAGATCCTTCTTTTAAAACCTATATCGGCCGCGAGCCTGAAAGGCCCGTCCGGCTCATCGCTCGTCTTATAATAGACCTCTGACAATAGCTTAGTTGTGGGGCTTATTTCGTACTCCTGAGCGAATGAGCTGAATAAGACGTTCCTCTTCTCGACCCTCGAGCCGTTTACCTCCGGCTCGCCGACGAACGTAATCCCAAGGTTTACTATCCCCGTAAACCATTTTTTTGTTTTTTGCGCCCTGAGCCTAAGCTCTGACTCGAACGCCCCCGTGCCCAAGCCCTTTTCCCTGTTCCCATTGTCTAATTTAACCTCAAACGAGCCTGCGACGCCGGGCCTATCCCCCTTTTCCTCAATGAAGAGGTATTTCGTCCCTGCGACCGCGTCCCCGAACCCGTGAGAGCCGTCAACGGACAGATAGGGTATCTCGAAAGTTATCTCCTGCCTGCCGGACAGCCCATAGACGATCTCGGTAAAAGGGGTCTGCCTTTCAATGGAATCGGTCTTCTGGTAGCGGTAGCCCATATAGATCTCTATATGGGCCTTGTCGGCGACAGGCACATCCCCCGTGACCAGAGGGGGGATGGCATGCGCGGTCCCGCAAAGGGCAAAATAAAAAGCGCATAGAAAGAAGACAGACTTCCGCTTCATATGCCTCATGGCCGGCAGAAAGAGGGGTTTTACGCCTTAAAAGTACGAATGACACTCTCTTGATTGTATAGGGAGAATAAGCCTGTAAGGCCTTTGGCCGGTAGTTTACAAATAAAAAGACTGATGGTAAGAGCCGTAGTCTGTAAGCCGGTATTTTAATCCCTCACTGAGGGTTCAATTCCCCGAAGCTTGCTTCGAGACTTTTTCAGCATAGAGGTTTTCGATACCTCGCAGCTTGCTGCGGGGAGGTTCATTTTTAAACGCCCTAAACTGCCGCTATCCCTATTTGGGCACCTTCTCCCAGTCCTTAAGGAACCTGTCTATTCCGATATCCGTCAGAGGGTGCTTTGAGAGCTGCTCCAAGACCTTAAAGGGTATTGTAGCGACATGCGCCCCGAGCGTAGCCGCGTCAAGGACATGGAGAGGGTTCCTGACGCTTGCCACTATCACCTCTGAGGTGAATCCATAGTTATCATAAATATCGAGTATCTGGCCTATAAGCTCCATCCCGTTCTGCGAGATGTCATCGAGCCTTCCCACGAACGGGCTCACGTAGGTCGCCCCTGCCTTTGCGGCCATCAACGCCTGTATGGGCGAGAATACGAGCGTCACATTGGTTTTTATGCCCTCTTTTGAGACCGTCTTTACAGCCTTCATGCCCTCGAGGGTCATAGGGACCTTGACCACTATATTCTTATGTATCCTTGAGAGCTTTCTCGCCTCGTCTATCAGGCCCTTTGAATCGAGGCTTACGGCCTCTGCGCTTACCGGGCCGTCGATTATCGAGCAGATATCCTTTATCCTCTCCTCGAACGAGCACTTCTCCTTTGCTATTAGGGACGGGTTGGTCGTCACGCCGTCGACAAGCCCCCACTCGTCGGCTGTCTTAATCTCTTCGAGGTTGGCGGTATCTATAAAAAACTTCATAAAAACTCCCTTGACTTAGGTTTTTTACTATGACAATATTTTTGTTTATCGGTATTTACCCGGCAGTTTATAATATAAATATAGGATTTTAAAGATAGAATATAGCCTGAAAAGATACCTTTTTCAAGGTTTAATTGATAGGGCTGTGACTTGGCCGAAGTGGCGGAATTGGTAGACGCGCTAGATTCAGGTTCTAGTGGGTGAAAGCCTGTGGGGGTTCGAGTCCCCCCTTCGGCACCATTTTAAAAAGAGAAGGGTCGAAATATTTTGCTTAGACCCTTCCCTTTTTAAATTGATACGGACGGGACTCGAACGACACCTGAACGCCGAGCGAGAAGCGAGGATTAGGCTTCAGGATGAAGCTGGAAGTGAAGGTGGCCGGACCCGGAGTGAGCGGACACGAAGTCCGCGAACAGAGGGCGAGTCCCCCCTTCGGCACCATTTTTGACCCGGCCCCCCTTGCCTGCCTTGCTGGCCACGGGCCGTTGTTTGTGAATCTTGGGCTTTTTTATTGTGCCGGACAAAATGGAAGACCTTAAGGGAAAACTCCTCGTAATAATACCGGCTTTTAACGAAGAGGCCTCCATCGGCTCCGTGATCTCCTCCATTAAAAAGGAACTGCCTCAGGCCCATATACTTGTCGTTAACGACGGCTCAAGGGACAAAACCGCTGAAATAGCCGAGAACAACGGCGTTATCGTCCTGAATCATCTGTACAACATGGGCATAGGCGCCACCATGCAGACAGGCTTTAAATACGCCTCCCTTATGGACTACGAGGTGGCGGTTCAGGTCGACGGGGACGGCCAGCACCCGGCGGACCAGATAAAATACCTGATAGAGCCGGTCTTGAATAAGAAGGCAG
>JAUSLB010000176.1 GCA_030646655.1 Deltaproteobacteria bacterium
GCGTGCCTATTCGCAGAAAGAGCCGTTTTTTAAAAGCGCACGATTTGAGATTGTGCCGTGCTGAGAGCACCCACGCCATTTATGGCGGGGTAATTGAATTTCGTCATATCCTTGCAGCTAAAAGGGGTTTGGTAGCTTTCAGAAATGTTTGAAAACCTCTCTTTCATAGGCCTCCTCCAAAAAGGCGGCATCACGGTAGTAGTGCTCGGCTTCCTGTCCGTCATATCCCTTGCCATAATACTGGAGCGCGCTTGGGCTTTCAGGAAGTTCAGGAAGGGGCTGAAGTCCTTCTTCCTTTCTTTAAGCCAGACGGCAAAGGACAGCGGCCTAAGCGTTGCCGCGAACATGTGCGGCTCAAAAAATTCGCCCCTTGCCCCCATATTCCTTTCTGGCTACAGAAAGAGGGGAAAGGGCAGGCAAGAGGTCTCTTCCGCGATGGAGCTCGCGGGCAGGGCCGAGCTCCAGAGGCTTGAGAGGTTCTTGGGCGTGCTCGGCACAATAGGCTCGACCTCCCCGTTCATAGGCCTGTTCGGGACTGTATTGGGTATCATAAGGGCGTTCAGCGACATGGCTCTTACTCAGGGCGCAAGCCCGGCGGCTGTAGCCGACGGCATAGCGGAGGCGCTCGTGGCCACCGCTGCAGGCCTCTTTGTGGCGATACCCGCGACGATGGCCTACAACTACTTCGTAAGGTCGGCCTCAAGATGCTCTCTCGAGCTTGAGACCTTCGCCTCCGAGTTTACCGAGCCGATAGCCGGGGAGGAGTGATGGGCTGGAATATAAAAGGGAACGACAGGCTCATCTCAGAGATAAACATAACCCCGCTTACGGACGTTATGCTGGTGCTCCTCGTGATATTCATGGTCACGACCCCCTTCATCATGACGGAGTCGTTCAAGATAAAGCTCCCTAAGGCCTCTACATCCGATGCAGAGCCCGGTAAAGGCGCGGTCCTTGCCATAAACGAGGCAGGCGTAATCAGCCTTAACGGGAGGAATATCCCTTCGGACGAGCTTTACTCTGAGCTTAAAAAGGCGTTCGACAGCGGGGTAGACAAGAACGTCGTGATAAAGGCCGACGGCAACACAAGGCACGGCGTTATCGTTAAGGCGCTCGATACGGCGAAGCTCGCCGGCGCAACGAAACTATCCATAGCCACGGAGCGCGAGGCCAAGCGTTAAAAATCAGATGAGATACGCCTCGATCGACATAGGCACCAATACATTGAGGCTCCTCATAGCTGAAGGGGAGGCAGGGGGACTGAAGCCCCTCATATACAAAAGGGCCATAACGCGCCTCGGCGGAAAATATACGGACGCCTCAGGCATAGACAAGGAATCCGCTGAAAGGACTTTCAAAGCGCTTGAGAATTTTAAAAAGATAATCTCTGAGAATAATGTTAACGACGTCCTTGCCTTTGCCACAAGCGTTGTGAGGAGGGCTCGGAACAGGGATTGGTTCATAGAAGAGGTGTTTGGAAGGACCGGGATAAGGGTGTCGGTCATCTCAGGCACGGAAGAGGCCCGGCTTTCGCTCCTCGGGGTTCTCTCCGTAATGGGAGATAAGGGCGGAAAAAAGCTCGTAATCGACATAGGCGGGGGGAGCACTGAGTTCATCTTCACGGACAGCTCCGGGATAGCCGGGGCGTTCTCCATGGAGATGGGGGTAGTGCATCTCACGGAAGAATATTTAAAGACAGACCCTCCGAGCGAAGGAGAGCTTAAATCGCTTGAGGACGGGATAAAAGGCGTAATTACTGAGCTTAAGGCCTTGATGAAAAAGGATTCCATAGACCCGGTCGAGTACTCCGGAAAAAAAGGCGCGGCATTCGTCGGGACCGCCGGCACGATAACGACCCTTGCGGCCTTGGATCAGAACCTTGAGGTCTATGACAGGGAAAGGATAAACAACTACACGATACCAAAGGCAAGGGTAAGACAGATGTGCCAACGCCTTGCAGGCCTTAAGTTAAAGGAGCGCGAGAAGATACTTACTCTTGAGAAGGGCAGGGAGGATTTGATAATCCCCGGCTCGGCTATAACGCTCCTTACGATGGAGTCTTTCGGCTTCGACGAGATAAAGGTGAGCGATGCCGGGCTCCTCGAAGGGATTATTCTTAAGAGGATCAGGGAGGGGACAAAAACCGTTTAAGCGGAGGCGTGAATTTATGGACTATTTAAAGATAAAGACCGCGTTGACTTTCGATGATGTTCTTCTGGAGCCGGCGTACTCGAAGGTGCTCCCGAGGGATGTCGATGTCTCGACGAGGCTCACGAATGAAATAAGATTGAATGTCCCGCTGATAAGCGCGGCTATGGACACAGTGACCGAGTCAAAGCTCGCCATAGCCATAGCGCAGGCGGGCGGCATAGGCATAATACACAAGAACCTCACCATAGAAGAGCAGGCCTCGATGGTCGATAAGGTCAAAAAGTACGAATCCGTCATAATACTTAAGCCCTTGACCTTGAACCCGGACCAGAAGGTGGCGGACGCGCTTGAGTTAATGAGGAAGGAACAGATATCAGGCTTCCCGATCGTCAAGGACGGCATTCTCGTAGGCATTCTCACGAACAGGGATCTGAGGTTCGAGACAAACCCGATGAGGAAGATCTCCGAGATAATGACGAAGAAGGTCATAACGGGCCCTATAGGCATATCGATAGAGAAGGCCAAGGAGATGCTCCATAAGCACAGGATAGAAAAGCTCCCCGT
>JAUSLB010000178.1 GCA_030646655.1 Deltaproteobacteria bacterium
AAGACGAACTCCTTTCATTTGAAGATTCCCTGCAGAAAAGCTGCAGGGAGCTTCCAAAAGTACAGGATGGACTTTTTCAGCATCCAGTTAGTATAATCTAAGAATGGAAGACCTCGAGGCCTTCGCAGCAAAGATATTGAGCGACCTGACGGCCCTCCCTGAGGAGAGGATGAGGCTCGATCTCCTCGGAAGGAGGCTATCCGTGCTTGAGCCTGAGGGCGCCGCAAGGCTTATAGACGCGATCTACAAAAAAGGCGCTGAGGACAAGGCCGCAAGGAGGTTCCTGTCGATTCTGGTGAACCCGGAAGGGCTGAGGAAGGCTTTAGGCGAAGAGAAGTTCGGGAGTATCTACCACGCCTCGGTAAAAATGGGCCTCAGGAAGGTAAGCAGGCTTTTTACCGACCTCCCCCCGAGGAAGACCGGGGTCGCGGGCTATGAGAAGGAAGAGGAGGCTAAGATGGAGTTCATCACCCTCGGGCAGCGGAGAATGATGTCAAAGAGCAATGTAAAAGACACCATAGACAGGCTCCTTTCCGACCCGGATGTAATGGTGGTGGAGAACCTCTTAAATAACCCGAGGATAACGGAGAAGGAGGTCTTGAAGATCGCCTCGAAAAGGCCCAACTCCGCCCTGATTTTAAAGCTTGTCTCCACGCACAGGGTCTGGTCAAAGCGCTACGAGGTGAAAAAGGCGATAATACTGAACCCCTACACGCCTCCGAGGATCTCCGTGGCATTGCTCGATATGATGCTTACGCAGGACTTGAAGCTTATAGCGGATGATAAGACGATACATTCTCAGGTAAGGCTATCGGCAAAGGACCTATTGAATGAGAGGGAGGGGAAGTAGGCAGGGGTTTACGAAAGGCCCTGAGGGTTACAGGGCCTGAGGTTATACTTTTTCTTTATTCGATTTTTCGGCTGAGGATGATAGTTTTTGGCTCTCGTCTTTCGGGGTTACGTCAATCTCAGTGTCGCTCGTAGCCTTTTTAAAGTTCCTTATGGCCTTTCCCATGCCGGAACCGATATCAGGGAGCTTTCCCACCCCGAAGATTATAAGGACGAGAACCAGTATCACTATAAGCTCGGTCGTGCCTATGCCAAACATTGCATGTCTCCGGTTTAAGGTGTAAAATATTCGTAAAAACCCTTATTTTCTTATTTAATTTTGACAGAATTGTCTCTTTATGTCAATAAAAACTTTCTCCCCCAAGGATGACCCGGTATTCGTATTTCTGGCGCTCTCGCTTATTATACACGCCGGGATTTTAATGGGGATTATCTCGTTCGCCCCCCTTGCCCAGAGGCTTTTTAGCGCATTTCCCAAGCCGGCTGAGCCTGTTATCGTGGATGTGGTCGATCTCCCCACCGAAGAGGCAACAGAGAAGTCCCCTGTTAAAAAGCCGCCGACCCATTACGCCCAGAGGAGCCAGAGCGTATTAAAGGAGACCTACCCGGAGCCGTCGAAGGGACCGAAGCTAAGGACGATACCGAAGCCTTTGGTAGTCAATCCGATCCCCGCGCCTTCGGCAAAAGAGCTTGGCCCTGTAAAAATACCCCCTTCTGCCGGGGCAGAGAAAGGAGCCGGGCAGGGGCCTGCGGTTGGGGAGGAAAAAACCGGGAAGATCGAGCCGGGGGATTCGTATGCTGAGCCAAAGATAGAAGCCCGGCCCGGGGTGCATCCCGCAAATGCAAAAGAGGCCGGGCAGGGAAAAGGGGCCCCTCAGGCAAAGCCCGCAAGGCCTAACCTGTTCCTCCCGGATGAGAGGATAGCCGAGCTCGAGAAAAAATACGAGTCAGAGGCTCCTAAGGGGGAGGTCGGAAAGACACTTCAGCTAAACACCTCCGAGCTAAAATACCAGAAATACCTCCTCAACATGAAGGACAGGATACAGATGAAGTGGGAGTACCCTGATGTGGCGGCCCGTAACGGCTGGCAGGGAAAGCTCAGGATTGATTTCAGGATAAATAAGGACGGCACCGTAAGCGGTATAAATCTTGTCAAATCCTCGAATTACCCTGTCCTCGACGATTCCGCGATAACGGCGCTTCGGCTTGCCTCTCCCTTCCCGCCTTTCCCGGACGATTTTACAGTGGAGGAGATAAACATAAGGGCTAACTTCGAGTATACGATATACGGCCTGACCCCGGCGCAGAGGTGAGGAGTGGGGTGCAGGGCAAGGCTTCAGCCTTGCTCAAAGAGGTTTTAAGGATATTACCGGGCCATTGTTCTTTTCAAAATCCGGGGGCATAGGGCGCTACGACCGTAGGGATGGGGGAAGGGCGGGCGAGCGGGGCGGAAGGGGTTTGAGGAAGGTTCGGCGGGCTCGCCCGGCGGCAGTTTCGTAGGTTGGGCACGGTTCTTTTGTGCCCAACATTTTTCCAGTCTCACTGATTTGTTGGGCTTCATGCCTCAGCCCAACCTACGATTTCGGGATCGTCAACTGCGATCGGTCGGGAAATCCTTATTGCCCCTTAGCCCTTCCTCCACCTCAAGACTGGCTCCCTTGCGGCCCTCGTCTCATCGACCCTCTGCACCTTTGTCTTTGTTGGAGCGTCCTTCAATAACTGCGGTGAGGTTTTGGCCTCCTCGGCTATTGCCTTCATCGCCTCGATGAACTTATCGAGCGTCTCCAAGGACTCTGTCTCGGTAGGCTCTATCATTATCGCGCCGTGGACGACGAGCGGGAAATAAACCGTAGGCGGATGGAAGCCGTAGTCAATCAGCCTCTTTGCAATGTCCATTGTGGAGATGCCGCTTCCGAGCTGGTACTTATCGGAAAAGACGCACTCGTGCATGCACGGCTCGTCATAGGGCAGGTGAAATGTGCCCCTGAGCCTCTCTTTTATATAGTTGGCGTTGAGGATCGCGGTCTCGCTCGCCTTTTTCAGCCCTTCCGCGCCCATGCGCCGAATAAAGGAGTAGGCCCTTACCATTATGCCGAAGTTCCCGTAAAAGGCCTTCAGCCTTCCGATCGACTTCGGCCTGTTGAAAACGAGAGAATACTTGGCCCTGACCTTCTTTATCCTCGGGACAGGCAGATAAGGCTCTAACGCCTTTTTTACTCCTACCGGGCCGCTGCCCGGCCCTCCTCCGCCGTGCGGCGTTGAGAATGTCTTATGGAGGTTGAACTGGATTACATCCACCCCGAGCTCCCCGAGCTTTATTATGCCCATGAGGGCGTTCAGGTTAGCGCCGTCGCAATAGACGAACCCGCCCTTCTTGTGGACGAAATCGGATATCTCTTTGATGTTGCGCTCAAAGAGGCCGAGGGTGTTGGGGTTCGTGAGCATCAACGCCGCCACTTCCTCATCCATCACCTCTTTTATCGCCTCAAGGGAAAGCACCCCCTTGCCCTCTGACTTCACGGGCACGACCTTAAAGCCCGCCAAATGGGAGCTTGCGGGGTTTGTGCCGTGGGCCGTATCAGGGATGATTATCTTTGTGCGGGGTCTGCCCCTGTCCTTGAAATAGGCCGATATCATAAGTAGGCCGCATAGCTCGCCGTGCGCTCCTGCCGAGGGCTGGAGAGTTACGGCGTCCATGCCGCTTATCTCAGCCAGATAACCTTCAAGCTCGTGCATGAGCTGGAGCGCCCCCTGAGTCAGTTCCTCGGGCTCATAGGGGTGGAGCATGGAGAAGCCCGCAAATCGCGCCGCCTCTTCGTTTATCTTCGGGTTATACTTCATTGTGCAGGAGCCGAGCGGGTAAAAGCCCGAGTCAACCCCGAAGTTCCACTGCGACAGCCTCGTATAATGGCGGGCTATGTCTATCTCCGATACCTCAGGGAAGCCGTCGATTTTATCCCTGAGCATGTCTTTGGGAATAATCCCTTCTACATCCGCCTCAGGGACATCGAAGGAGGCAGGCTCTACCCCGGCCCTTCCGGGAGAGGACCTTTCGAATATGAGGGGCTCTTCAAGAAGGAGGCCCTTGGTGCCGTTTACTGTCATAAAATTTTTATGGTTACCGTAGATTTTTATTTGGCAACAGCGGGGACTAAAATCCCTGAAAGCGCGTCCGTAAAGGCGTCCATCTCCTTTTTTGAGTTCATCTCAGTCGCCGTAATCAGGATATGGCCCTTAAGCTCAGGGTAGAACCTGTTTAAGGCAAGCCCGCCTATTATCTTTTTCTTCAATAGCGCCTTTAAGACAGGCTCAGGGTCTTTATCGAGCCTTATCGTAAATTCGTTGAATGTCTGCGTCTTGAAGGCAAGCGGAACTCCAATGCCTTTTAGCTTTTCTTTAAGGTACTCCGCCTTTGAGAAGTTGAGCCGCGCTAATTTCCTTAAGCCCGCCTCCCCGAGGCTTGCCATGTGGATAGAAGCGGCAAGGGCGCACAGGCCGTGGTTCGTGCATATGTTAGAGGTTGCACGCTCCCTCCTTATGTGCTGCTCCCTTGTAGAGAAGGTAAGGCAGAACGCCCTGTTGCCGTTCTTGTCGACTGTCTGGCCCACGAGCCTTCCGGGCATCTGCCGGACGAATTCCGTCTTTGTGGCCAGAAAGCCGAGGTACGGGCCTCCGTAGCTCAACGGGTTGCCGAAAGACTGGTTCTCTCCCACTACTATATCGCACCCGAGGGCGCCGGGGGGCTTGAGCAGCCCTAAAGATACTGGCTCTGTTATTACAGCTATGAGGAGGGCCTTTTTCCTGTGGACGGCTTCGGATAACGAGCCTAAATCTTCGAGAGACCCGAAGAAGTTCGGGTGCTGGACTACTACGCAGGCCGTATCATCTGAGAGCGATCTTTCGAGGGCCTCAGGCAGCGTCGTGCCGGCGTCAGTGCAGTATAAGGCCTCTGAAATATGGTTGCCGGCGCCTACCAGATAGGTTTTTACCGTCTCCCTGTACTCAGGGTGGAGCGCGGCGCTGAGTATTATCCCGTCTTTCCCGGTTATCCTCCTTGCCATAAGGACAGCCTCCGCGACGGCTGACGCGCCGTCGTAAAGAGAGGCGTTCGCCACATCCATCGACGTAAGCTGGCAGACAAGGGTCTGGTACTCGAATATCGCCTGAAGCGTGCCCTGCGAGATCTCAGGCTGATAAGGGGTATAGGAGGTGTAGAACTCCGAGCGGGAGATGAGGCTGTCTACTATAGAAGGTATATAGTGGTTGTAAGCCCCGGCGCCCAAGAAGCTCGAATACTCCCCGACCGTCACGTTCCTTGAGCTTAAGTCTTTTAAAAGAACCTTAAGCTCCTGTTCAGAGAGGCTTCCGGGCAGATCAAGCCGGCCTTTTACCCTTAAAGCGGCGGGAAGCGCCGAGAGGAGCTCGTCAATGGAACCTGCGCCGACCGCTTTAAGGATATATTTCGCGTCGTTATCGGTATGCGGTATATAAGGCACGGAGAGCTACTTCTCTTCTTCTATGTACTTCTGGTATTCATCCGCGCTGAGAAGGTCGCTCAGGTCATGGGGGCTGTTTATCTCAACCCTTATCATCCACGCGTCCCCGTACGGGTCCTCGTTTATGACCTCCGGGCTGTCGATAATCGCGTCGTTCACCTCTGCCACGCTGCCGCTTATGGGAGAATAAAGGTCCGATACCGCCTTAACGGATTCAACGACCCCGAAAGGTTCGTTCTTGGTGACTGAACCCCCTTCCGGCGGCAGTTCCACGTAGACCACATCTCCGAGCGAGTCCTGGGCATAATCGGTAATCCCGACCGTTGCGATACTTCCGTCGACCTTAACCCATTCGTGCTCTTTGGTGTACTTAAGGTCCTTCGGGAACTCCATATGCTATCTCCTTTCCATATTAAAAACAGGTAGTATTATTTTATACCGCCGCCTTCTTTAAATAAGGCTCGGCTTTTGCCTCAGGGTAAAAAGGCGGCTTGGCGATAATCGCTCTTGCCGCCCTGTTCCTAATCATTACATCTATTTCAGCGCCCTTCAAGGCCCCATCAACATATCCCATCCCGATCCCGATATTGAGCGAGGGCGAGAGCGTGCCGCTCGTGACCATGCCGGCCGCTTTTCCTTCCATCATTATCCCGTAGCCAGCCCTCGGGATGCCGGGGTCTTTCATCTTAAAGCCGATGAGGGTCTTTTTAACCCCTTCCTCAGCCTGCTTCCGCAAAACCTCTTCGCCTATGAAACCCCTGCCGAACCTGACATACTTCTTAAGCCCGGCCTCTATGGGCGTTATCTCTGCGCTCAGCTCATGCCCGTAAAGCGGGTAGCCCATCTCAAGCCTTAAAGTATCCCGCGCCCCAAGCCCTATGGGCTTTATGCCGTAAGCCTTGCCCGCTTCCATTATGGCGTCCCATGCCGCTGCCGCGTCGGAAGGCGGCAGATATATCTCAAACCCGTCCTCGCCCGTATATCCCGTCCTCGATATTATCGCCTCTATCGAGCCTAAAAGCTCCCCCATCATGAAATGGAAGCGCTTTATCGTAGCCGGGTCTATGTCAAGCAGGCCCCTTAAGGCCTCAACCGACCTCGGCCCCTGAAGCGCGAGCTGGGCGTATTCAGGGCTCAGGTTCTCAACGAGCGCGCCTTTTGAGTTCGCCTTTATCCACTCAAAGGCCTTTTCCGTGTTAGATGCGTTGACGCAGAAAAGGAACCGCTCGTCATTGAAGCGGTAGACTATGCAGTCATCCACGACCCCGCCGTCCGGGTAGCACAGGAGCGTGTAGAGGCACTGGCCGTCAACTGCCCTGTCTATGTCGTTGGTCATGAGCGCGTGGACGGCCTTTAGCGCGCCCTTGCCCGACACCTCTACCTCCCCCATGTGGCTCACATCGAAAAGCCCGCATGCTCCCCTTACGGCGAGGTGCTCATCTATCACGCCTGAGTACTGGACAGGCATCTCCCAGCCGGCGAACCCGACTATTCTGCCGCTTAAGCGTTTATGCGCTTCATATAAAGGAGTTCTCTTAAGCACTTGTCTGTTTAGAGGGCTAATTTAAAGAGGGTAAAAGGCCCGTCAAATCCTTTGGTATTATTTAAGCATTTTGAATTATTACCAAAAGGTAAAAAAATGTCAAAGGAAAAAATCCATGAGCCGAATATTTTTTTCCGGCCCCCGCCCCCGGACGCGCGAGAGCCGTTTTTATGATATTATAGACCTTAAAACCACGCTGTCAAAGGTTTAAATCGGAATAGGGGGGCCGTGCCAGCGCTCGAATACCTCAGGAAAGAAACAACTATCCTAACGCGCCTCTTGGAGCCCAAGGTACGCGTGATAATGGTCATCGGAGGCCCTGATACCGGCAAGACCGCCTTTGTCGAGTCGCTTTCCGGGTTTTTATCCGAGAGGGCTTCCACGGCCATTTTGGACCTCGACATGGGGCAATCCCACATAGGCCCGCCTACAACCATAGCGTGGGGTAAGGTGGAGGGCGGGTTTAAGGGGTGGGATAGGGTAAAGGCCGAGGACTTCTATTTCACAGGCGCCCTAAGCCCGCCGGGCAACCTCGTCCCCTCCATAGTCGGCGCGAAAAGGGTTCTGGATCTGGCGCTCCCGGAATGCGAAAAGCTCGTAATCGACACCACAGGCCTTATCGCTGGCGCGCTCGGCAGGTTATTTAAGCTCTATAAGATAGAGCTCCTCAGCCCTGATATAATAATAGGGCTTGAGAGGGACGCCGAGCTCGGCCATATACTCGACCCTCTAAAGTTCGATAAAAGGCCGGTAGTCAGGCTGAAGGTCGATGAGGCCGTCTCTTACAAAAGCCCGGATATAAGGGCAGAGCATAGAGCGGAGATGTTTAGAGGGTATTTCCTGAACTCGGGCACGATCGAGGTCAACCTGAGTAAGGCCGGCGTAAGATATACGAGGGGTGATGAAGGAGGGGACCTCACCGGCAGGATAGTCTCCTTGAGGTCAGGCGATAAAGACCTTGCCCTCGGGGCTGTAGAGAGGCACGAGATAAAGAAAAACAGCCTTTTGATCCGGACTCCGCTTAAAAAGGGCGCGAAGTTCACGACGGTCATTATCGGCGAGGCCGCTATCCCGCCCGGGATAATTTAAATGAAGAACCCTTTCCGCTTAGCCTTAAACCTTGAGCTCCTTAAATACCTCGGCCCGGGGTTCCTCGTGACCGTCGGCTTCATAGACCCGGGCAACTGGGCTACGAACATCGCGGGCGGGTCTGAGTTCAACTACTCCTTATTATGGGTAATAACGCTTTCCACCCTCATGCTCATATTCCTCCAGCACATGTCCGCGCACTTGGGCATTGTGACAGGGGATTGCCTTTCCGAGGGGTGCAGGCGCTGGTTCCCGAAGTGGGCGAATTTTATACTCGGAGGGTCAATTATGGCGGCCTGCATCGCTACGGCTTTGGCCGAGTTCCTCGGCGCGGCTATAGGCCTTACGATACTCTTCCGGATCCCGTTACCCGTCTCGGCTGTCATTTCAGGCGCGCTTATACTCTCGCTCGTGACAGTGCAGAAATACGACCAGATCGAGCACCTCATAATCTCCTTTGTCTCGATAATAGGCTTTTGCTACTTATTGGAGCTGTATCTCGTAAGCCCCGAGTGGGGAGAGGCCGCGAGGGCGAGCGTCATGCCTTCTCTAAGCTCTTCGAAAGTTTTCATAGCGATGGGCATGCTCGGCGCGGTCGTGATGCCTCATAACATCTATCTCCACTCTGAGGTCATACAGAAGCGGAACTGGAAGGCGACGACGGAGGAGCGGAAAAGGCAGCTTTTAAGGTACGAGTTCTTTGACACGCTCCTTGCAATGGGCACCGGCTGGATTATAAACAGCGCGATGGTAATCGTCGCAGCCGCGGTATTCTACAGGCACGGGGTCATCGTGAACGACGTAAGGCAGGCCGCGGACACATTAAGGCCGCTCGCGGGAGACTTGGCTGAGCTGTTGTTCGCGATAGCCCTCGTATGCGCGGGGGTCTCTTCCTCGATAACGGCCTGCCTCGCGGGCGGCACTGTATTTACCGGCTATCTCGGCAAGGAGATAGACCCGCAGAAAAAATGGTTCAGGACCGGGGTGCTCATCACCGCCGTACCGGCCATTATCTTCATCATCTTCCTTACCGACACATACAGGGCGCTGATATGGAGCCAGGTGGTATTATCCATACAGCTCCCTCTGACCATACTCCCCCTGATACTCCTTACGAGGAGCCCGAAGGTAATGGGCCGGTACGCTAACGGCAGGTTTGAGAACCTTTTACTATACATATGCGGCGGGGTAATAAGCCTCCTTAATATGCTCCTTCTCCTTAGCTTCTTCGGGGTCAAGTTTTAGCCCCAAATTTCAATCGGGTGCCCGGCGGAATCCCGCCCTTTTAAGGGCGCATCAAACGAGCTATATAAAAGACAATTACCTTGCCGACACGCCTGGCGGCGGGCGGTTCTCAAGCGTGCCTATTCGCAGAAAGAGCCGTTTTCTAAAAACGCACGATTTGAGATTGTGCCGTGCGCAGAGCACCCCCGTCATTTATGGCGGGGTAATTGAATTAGCAGGTTGCTGAAAAAGTCCCCAAAGTTGTCATTCTGAGGAGCCGAAGGCGACGAAGAATCTCGTAACTTGTTGATTTTATTAGCTCCGAGATTCTTCGCTACGCTCAGAATGACAGGCTAAAATAGTCTTTTGCGGGTTCAGGTTTGCAACCTGAACCCAAATATTCGTGCAACTGATTTGATTTCAGGATTAATGTAAAAGGCTGCCAGTATCTCCGGGTTCAATTTGAATTTGCAAAATTAAACCCG
>JAUSLB010000172.1 GCA_030646655.1 Deltaproteobacteria bacterium
CGCAACCTGATAGGCAATCCATGGAAGGATAGCCAAATTGCGAGACCGAAAAGTCGAGCAATTTGCAAGATTTGGACGGATTTACTCCGGCCAAATCTTGGCTGAAAAAGTCCAGGACGGACTTTTTCAGCATACTGATAGACTCTGTTTGCGTGAAGCTCAGCTAAACACGCCCCTGTCATGCGGGCGGAGCGAAATCATATTTGGATAAACGATTTGATTTTATGAAAAAGATAATCCTCTTTTTTTTATTTCTTCTTTTCTCCTGCGAGCAGAAGGCCCATTCCTCAACCCTCGTCCTCGAGGGCAGGATGGACGGCGCCGTGGGGATCACTCAGGAGCGCTCTTTTAGCGTCCCCAAAGCGGGGCTTAAAAGACTTGTCTTCCGCTTCGCCGTCCCCGCTGATTTCAATGGCCGCACCGTAAGCCAGAACATAGCCGGACATGCCGTCGAGTATTACCCGAAGCCTGACTCGGTAAAGATTGAAAAAGACCGGTTCGGGAACTCGTTTACGGCAGTGACATGGCTTGATTTGACGGAGGACGCGAAGGTAAGAGAGACTTACAAGGCGTTGATCGGTATCGACCTGAAGGGAGTTAAAAGCGTTGCGCCCTTTCCGCTTGATTTAAAGGAGATCCCCGAAAGTGAAAGGAGGTTCCTCCCCGAAACCCCGCTCGTCCAGTTTGAAAGCCCTGAGGTCAGACCCATCGCGCACTCCCTTTCAAAGGGCTTAACCTCGGAGCAGGAAGTGGTGATGTCCGTATTGAACTGGGTTGTTGATAATATTAAATATAAGACGCCTGTAGAGGATTATAGCGCCCTTTGGACGCTTAAAACAGGGCAGGGCAACTGCCAGAACTTCTCGCATCTCTCTATCGCGCTCCTGCGTTCCCTCGGCATACCGGCAAGGATTGTAGGAGGGGTATCCCTCGGGAAATCATGGAAGGTGCCGCTTAAAGACGGCGCGCTTCTGCAATCGATAGGGCAGGGCGGCCACGCTTGGCTGGAGGTATGGTACCCTGATTTGGGCTGGGTCCCCTATGACGCGCAGCAGAGCCATCTGTTTGTGGGCCCGAGGCACATTAAGCAGACCGTAGGGTTGGACTCGATGGACATAAACGACTCATGGAGGGCCTCCCCGGTATTGCCGCCTTTTAAAGAGGAGATAGCGGCTGATTATTTGAAGGACGATATAGAGCTGTCCCTTAAAGAGGCGCGGCCCGGGCCTGTCAGCTATATAATGACGAGTTCGATATTTACAGGGGCAAAGGTTATGCCTGTCCCTCCCAAAAGACCTGAGGAGCCGAAGCCGCCTGCAAAGGAGATAACGGAGTTCGGCAATACGGAGTTCCCGTCGCTTATGGATTTCTATATTAAATCAAAAGAGGATGTGGGCAGGAAGACCTTTGACAAGGAAACCGCCGAGTATGTCACGGGCGCTCATACATTCGCTCAGGCCTTTACCATTCCCAGGTCCTTAAAGATAGATGCCGTCTCCCTTGCCATGCACAAGTTCGGCGGGAGGGCCGGGAGCCTCTGGATAGACGTGGTGAAGGACGATAGGGGACGGCCCGGCATGGAGGGGCTAAGGAGCCTCCCGCTTTTGCTTGATACCGTCCCATATTATCCGGGGTATAAATGGTTAGGCTTCGGCTTCGGCGACGAGCCTGCCCTTCCTCCGGGTAAGTACTGGATAATACTAAGACATTCGAGGGATGCGGTCGTGAACTGGTTCTATACCCCCGGCAACGCCTACGGAG
This sequence comes from Deltaproteobacteria bacterium, assembly GCA_030646655.1. Taxonomy (GTDB): domain Bacteria; phylum Desulfobacterota; class GWC2-55-46; order GWC2-55-46; family GWC2-55-46; genus JACRCL01. The sequence goes on from JAUSLB010000172.1 coordinate 1,762, forward strand.
GGCCTGACGACGCCCGCTCCACAGAGGCAGGGATTGACTGGTCGAACATTATGAATTATGATTTCAATTTCAGTGTTAAAGGCGCCTTCCTTGCCGCAGGGGATTAATTTTCCTTGCAAGATGAGGCGGATTATGATTAATTAATACGATTAAATACGCACGCATGGGTTCGGCCGGCGGTGTCCGGATTTCCCGGATATCCGGCCTATTTTGCCCGTGCGGAGGATAAAAACCAAAAAAGGAGAGGGAGAGAAGAATGGCATATCTTACAATGAAGCAGCTTCTGGAATCCGGGGTGCACTTCGGCCACCAGACAAAGAGGTGGAACCCCAAGATGAAGCCCTACATCTACGGGGCGCGTAACGGCATCTACATAATAGACCTCCAGCAGACGGTAAAGATGTTCAAGGAGGCCTATGACTTCATAAAGGCCACCAACGCCAAGGGCGGCAAGGTGCTCTTCGTAGGCACGAAGAAGCAGGCCCAGAGCGCCATACTGGAAGAGTCGAAGAGGTGCGGCATGGGCTCCATAAATAACAGGTGGGTAGGCGGCTTTTTAACGAACTTCGCAACGGTTAAGAAGAGCATAAACAGACTAAAGCAGCTCGATACTTTAGAGACCAGCCCTGATTTCGCATCGGCGACGAAAAAAGAGACCCTCATGCTGCAGAGGGAGCGCGAGAGGATGGAGAAGTATTTGGGCGGCGTGCGCGAGATCGAAGGGCTTCCTGCTGCGCTCTTTATAATAGACTCCAAGAAAGAGACTATTGCCATAAAAGAGGCAAAGAGGCTCGGCATAAAGGTCGTTGCGATAGTAGATACAAACTGCGACCCTGACGAGGTCGATTATATCATACCGGGCAACGACGACGCCATAAGGGCCATAAAGCTTTTCGCCTCGTCGATGGCAGATGCGTGCATTGAGGGCAAGGCGCTTTATCAGGAGAGCCTTCAGGCGAAGATGGACAAGAAAGAGAAGGCCCAGCCCGTCGCGGCCTCTCCGGCCCCCCAGCCCGCCGCATCCGTCCCGGTGCCGGGAGCTCAGGGCTGAAGAATCCCTCTAATAGAGGGTTCAATTCCCCGAAGCTTGCTTCGAGACTTTTTCAGCCGTAGTGGTCTTCGATACCTCGCAGCTTGCTGCGGGGAGGTTAATTTAAGAATACTTTAGGAGGAGTCTTTTAGATAATGGAGATTTCCGCAACCGCAGTAAAAGAGCTCAGGGAAAAGACAGGCGCAGGCATAATGGACTGCAAGAAGGCGCTTGCCGAGTCAAAAGGCGATATTGAGAATGCTACTACCTACTTAAGGGAAAAGGGCCTTGCTGCCGCGCAGAAAAAGGCCTCAAGGGCCGCTTCCGAAGGCATTGTGACCGCTTACATACACAGCGGCGGCAGGGTAGGCGTCCTTCTTGAGGTGAACTGCGAAACGGACTTCGTCGCAAAGACCGACGGTTTCGCCTCCCTCGTCAAAGACATCGCCATGCACATAGCCGCCATGAGCCCGCTCTATGTCAACAGGAACGAGGTGCCTGCCGGGGTCATGGAGAAGGAAAAAGAGATCTACGCGGTGCAGGCGCGGGAGTCCGGAAAGCCCGAGCAGGTTATACGGAAGATGGTCGAAGGCAAGGTCGAGAAGTTCTTTAAGGAGGTCTGTCTGCTTGAGCAGCCATTTGTAAAGAACCCCGACATGACAATTGAGAAGCTCGTCATGGAGGCCATAGCAAGGCTCGGCGAGAATATCTCCGTAAGGCGCTTTTCAAGGTTCAAGGTGGGCGAGGGGCTTGAGAAGAAGAGCAAGGACTTTGCCACCGAGGTCGCCGCGGCGCAGGCCTGATGTAACGGGGGCCAGCCAGCGCCCTCTTTTTTTTGAAAACCCTCTCCGCATCTAACAGGATGCTGAAAAAGTCCGTCCTGGACTTTTTCAGCAACGATTTGGCCGGGCTGCCTCCGTCCAAACCTTACAAATTGCCCGGCTTTTCGGTCTCGCAATTTGGCAATCCTTACATGGATTGCCTATCAGGTTGCGGCTTGAAGCAACCTGATAAATCCTTTGATTCACCAAAAAATATAAAAAGGCCCAACGGGCCTGATTGGCCAGACCATGCCGGAACGCAAATACAACCGCATACTCCTTAAGCTCTCGGGCGAGGCCCTTATGGGGGAGAAGGAGTACGGGGTCGACACCAACGTCATTAACGCCATCGCATCCGAGGTGAAAGAGGTCCATCAGCTCGGGGTTCAGGTCGCGCTCGTTATAGGCGGCGGGAATATCTTTAGGGGGGTGTCGGCGAGCGCGAAGGGCATGGACAGGGCAACCGCAGACTATGTCGGCATGCTCGCCACCGTCATAAACTCCCTGATGCTTCAGGACGCCCTCGAAAAACAGGGCATATTCACAAGGGTCATCTCCGCCATAGAGATGAAGGAGCTGGCAGAGCCTTACATAAGGAGGAAGGCCGTCCGGCATCTGGAAAAGGGGAGGGTCATAATCTTCGCCGCCGGCACCGGCAACCCTTATATCACCACGTACACGGCCGCGTCCCTGCGCGCGATGGAGATACACGCCGACGTCATCTTAAAGGGCACGAAGGTCGACGGGGTCTATGACAGGGACCCGATGAAAGACCCGAACGCAAAAAGGTATACGAGGCTTAAATACATCGATGTCCTCAAGGATGGCCTTAAGGTGATGGACACCACCGCCATCTCGCTCTGCATGGACAACAACCTCCCAATAATAGTCTTCAGCATAAAGGAGGCCGGCAACCTCATTAAGATCGTAAAGGGCGGGGATATCGGGACGCTTGTAGGCCCGTAATATTTTCTCTACGGCAAAATAATTCAAAAAAACGGGGTTTGAGATGAAAGAAGAGATTTTTTCAGACCTTAAGAAAAGGATGGCCAAGGCGCTGGAGGCCTTGAACCACGAGCTTGCTGGCTTAAGGACGGGCAGGGCCGCCATCTCCATACTCGACGGGGTAAAGGTTGACTTTTACGGGAACCCGGCCCCGATAAAGCAGATAGCCACTCTATCCGTCCCCGAGAGCAGGACGATCACCATACAGCCGTGGGACATCTCTCAGATACACGCCATAGAGAAGGCTATCCTCGCCTCCGGGCTCGGGCTTAACCCCTCTAACGACGGCAAGGTGATAAGGATAAACTTCCCGCCCTTGACCGAAGAGAGGCGCAAAGAACTCGTTAAGATAGCCAAGAAGCACGGCGAGGAGTGCAAGGTCTCGATAAGGAACGCGCGCAGGGACGCGAACGAGGCCTTAAAAAAGATCGAGAAGGACAAGAAGATCTCTCAGGACGACCTTAAAAAATACCAACACGAGGTCCAGGACCTTACTGATAAGCAGATCGCGAAGATCGACGAGATACTCTCCCAAAAAGAAGCCGAGATCATGGAAGTCTAAGCCCGGCTTTAAATCTCTTTAAAACCTTGCAGAGAGCAGGGGGTTCATTAGACTTGTTAGGGCCCTCGGTTTGTGGTAAATTTCAGGAATGGCAAATAATAAGGAAAGGCTCCCGGGGCATATCGCCATAATAATGGACGGGAACGGCCGCTGGGCACGGCAGAGGCTCCTTAACCGCATTAACGGCCACCGCAAGGGGATCGACGCAGCGCGCGACACCGTCCGGTACTGCGCCGAGATGGGGATAGGGTACTTAACGCTTTATACATTCTCGAGGGAGAACTGGAACAGGCCCGCCCATGAGGTTCAGGCCCTTATGATGTTTTTAGAGAGCCACTTAAGGGGCGAGGAAAAAAGCCTCATGGAGAACAATATCCGCTTCAGGCCAATAGGCAACATCTCCGAGCTGCCCGCCGGCGTAAGGGCGGTAATAGCCGACCTCGAATCAAAGACATCGAAGAATACCGGCATGGTATTACAGCTCGCCTTAAGCTATAGCGGCAGGGAAGAGATAGTCAGCGCGGCAAGGGAGCTTGCGAAGAAGGCGAAAGAGGGCGCCCTTGAGCCTGAGGCCATTACCGAAGACCTCTTCAGGGCAAGCCTCTATACGAAAGACGCGCCCGACCCCGATCTCCTCATAAGGACGAGCGGGGAGAAGAGGATATCCAACTTCCTCCTCTGGCAGCTCGCTTACACAGAGATATACATAACCGACGTGCTTTGGCCGGATTTCTCCAGGGGCGACCTTGAGGAGGCTATAAGGGATTATCAGGGGAGGGAGCGCAGGTTCGGCCTCGTAAAAGAGGGAGCGGCCGCGGGCTAAGTCAGCCCGGCCTTTCAACAGGTTCAAGGGGGAGGGGAGTCTGAAAAGGGTAGTTACCGGTCTTTTTTTAATTCCCGTAATAGTATATATTATCCTTTATACCTCTGCATTCTGGATACTCTCGGTAGCGACTCTTATAACCCTTCTTGCCCTCCTTGAGTTCAATAGCCTGACGGTATTAAAGTTAAGGGACAGGCGGCTCGACCTCCTCGGGGTGGCCTTTGGCGTCCTTTTGCCGCCTTTGTTTTATTTTAAAGGCATGGGGGCGGCCTTTCCGTTATTTATAGGCGCGCTCTTTGTCTTTTTTCTCTACAGCATGCTCACGGGCCGGGAGCTAAAGGACTCGGCCGTGGACATATCTTTCAAGGCGCTCGGGCTTTTGTATGTGGCTCTGCCGCTATCGTATTTCCCGGCCATAAGGGAGATGGCTAACGGCGAGTGGTGGATACTTTTTCTTTTAGCCGTCATCTGGGCGAGCGACACGCTCGCGTTCGTTGGGGGGAAGCTCTTCGGCAAACACAGCCTCGCCCCTGCAATAAGCCCCAAAAAGACCGTAGAGGGCGCTCTCGGCGGGCTTTTAGGGGCGGCCGTCGCTGGATTCTTGTTCAACAGGTTCGCCCCTATGGGGATGGGCTTAAAGGAGGTGTTCGTACTCTCCTTGAGCATAGGCTTTATAGCGACGATCGGGGACCTTGCGGAATCGCTCCTTAAAAGGAGCGCGGGGGTCAAGGACTCGGGCACCATCATCCCGGGCCACGGCGGGATACTCGACAGGATCGACTCTATCCTCTTCCCGGCGCCGCTGCTTTATTATTTTCTGGTCTGCCAGTCCCAGTGGGGCGGATAGGAGAGGCTTTGAAAGGTGTCGCGATACTCGGCTCTACCGGCTCTATCGGCAGGAGCGCGCTTGAAGTAATCCGGTCGAACCCCGGAAGGTTTAAGGTGGTAACGCTTGCCGCCGGCAGTAACATCGCGCTCTTAAAGGAGCAGGTTGAGGAGTTCAAGCCGGCGTTCGTTTCCGTATTAAATAAAGAAGCGGCCTCGGTACTTAAAAAGTCATTGCCCGTCCCGGCCGGAGCAGGGGTCGAGGGCGCGGAGCTGGCGGCGTCTTACGAAGGCGTTGATGTGGTCATCTCGGCGATCTCAGGGGCCGCGGGGCTCCTGCCGACATTAGCCGCTATAAGGGCAGGCAAGGAGGTAGCCCTCGCCAATAAAGAGACCTTAGTGGCCGCAGGCCCTCTCGTAATGGAGGAGGCTAAAAAAAGGGGCGTAAGGATAATCCCTGTAGACAGCGAGCACAGCGCGATATTCCAGTCTCTCGCCGGAAACAGGAGGCAGGACTTAAGAAGGATAATACTTACCGCCTCAGGGGGCCCTTTCCTAAATAGACCCGTAGGCGGGCTCGACAGCGTTACGCCTGAGGAGGCCCTAAGGCACCCTAAGTGGAGCATGGGGAAGAAGATCTCGATAGATTCCGCTACCCTTATGAACAAGGGGCTTGAGGTGATAGAGGCGTCCCACCTCTTCGGCCTTCCGGGGGAGCGGATCTCCGTTATTATACACCCTCAGGCCGTCGTGCACTCTATGGTGGAATACGCCGACGGCTCGATAATCTCACAGATGAGCGTGCCGGACATGAAAGGCCCCATAGCTTACGCTCTGTCTTTCCCCGAGAGGATCGCGGGCGTTACCCCGCCCCTTAATCTATCGGGGCTTAAGCTCGATTTTACGGAGCCTGACTTAAAGAGGTTCCCGTGCCTCGCCCTCGCGTTTGAGGCGCTTGCCGCCGGCGGCACGGCCCCGGCTGCGCTGAACGCCGCGGATGAGGCGGCCGTAGAGATGTTCCTTAAGGGGAGGATACCTTTTACCGGCATATACAGGGTGATCTCGGAGGTGATGGGCGGCTACATTTCGAGGCCAATAAAAACTATAGCGGATGTGCTCGAGGCTGACAGGACTGCGCGGCAGGCGGCGCAGTCTGTGAAATGCCTGAGCTAAAAAAGAGATGACTACATTCATATCGTTCATAATAGTTCTCGGAGTCCTTATATTCATCCACGAGCTCGGGCATTTCGTGCTCGCCAAGTTCATGGGCGTCGGGGTGGAGAAGTTCTCATTGGGCTTCGGCCCAAAGCTCATAGGCGTAAAAAGGGGCGGGACAGAGTACAGGATATCGATACTCCCGCTCGGCGGGTATGTGAAGATGGTAGGGGAAGCCCCGGGCGAGGAGATTTCTGAGAGCGATATCGCCAGGTCTTTCACCCATAAGACTGTTGGAAAACGCGCGGCCATAGTGGCGGCAGGCCCGCTTATGAACCTGATACTGGCGGCCCTGTTGTTCCCGGTGATATTCATGATCGGCGTGCAGGTCCCCGCCTATCTCGATAAAGAGGCTGTAGTGGGGTTCGTGGCCCCTAACGAGCCGGCCGCTAAGGCAGGCATAGAGGAAGGGGATGTCATAACCTCGGCTGACGGTAAAAAGATAAAGAACTGGGAGGAGCTTTTATCAGCCCTTGCCTTGAACCCAGGAAAGCCTATGGAGCTTGAGATATTAAGGGATGGAAAGGAAGTAAAAGCTGCGATTACCCCTTCTTCCTCCGAGGCAGGGGCGGGCTACGGCGGCATGTTCCCTCCCATGAGTCCCGTTATAGGCGATGTGGCCTCAGGCTACCCTGCGAAAGAGGCCGGCATAAAGCCCGGAGACGAGATAATCGAGGTCAACGGAAAAGAGATCGGGCACTGGGCGGAGCTCGAAGAGATAATACACAAAAGCGGGCAGGAGAAGACCTTCCTTATAAAGAGGGATAGCGAAAAGCTTTCCTTTAAGATAAAGCCGAAGTTAAACAAGGACGCTAACATCTATCTCATAGGCATCTCGCGCAAAGAGGAGCAGGTCTTACGGAAATACGGCGTTATCGAATCGATAGAGAAGGGCGCTATAACTTCGGTTGACATGACCGGCAGGCTCTTTGTCGTTATAAAGGGCCTGATACTCGGCAAGTATTCCCTTAAAACGCTCGGCGGCCCTATAATGATAGCTCAGGTCGCGGGAAAGGCGGCTGAGGCCGGGATCTCGGACCTGCTTTCCCTCGTCGCGTTTTTAAGCCTCCAGCTCGGGGTGATCAACCTCTTCCCCATACCCGTTCTTGACGGCGGGCATATACTCTTTTTCGGCATAGAGTTCGTTAAGGGAAAGCCGCTGAGCGAGAAGTTCATGACAATCGCCCAGCAGTTCGGCATCGCGTTCCTAATAGCCTTGATGGTGCTCGTCACATACAACGACCTTTTCCGCATCTTCGGCTGATCCCGGGGCAGACCTTGAAGATACTCGCCATAAACACATCTTCGGCTTCAGGAAGTATCGCCCTCATTGACGGCAACGGAAGGCTCGTAGCCGAGCTCACCTCATGCGCGGCCGGGCCCCACTCCAAATGGCTCCTTAAATCCGTAAGCGGCCTCTTAGAGAGCGTCAATCATAGGATTGAGGAGGTTGGCCTCTTCGCGGCCGATGTAGGCCCCGGCTCGTTTACCGGCATAAGGATAGGCGTAAGCACGATTAAAGGGCTTGCGTGGCCTTTAAACAAAAAGGTTGCGGGCGTCTCCACGCTGAAGGCCCTCGCCTTGAATTTGTCCTATTCGGGTAATCCGGTCTGCCCGATGCTCGACGCGAGAAAGGGGGAGGTCTATGCCGCCCTCTACAGGCCGAACAACGGCAGGATGGAGGAGCTTATTAATGAATCTGCGATAAGGCCTTCAGAGCTGTTCGATAAGATAAACGGGCTTAATGTAGGCCCTGTAGTATTCCTCGGCAGCGGGCTCGATGTTAACGGGAACGAGGTAATAAAGAATGTAGACGGCGCGCAAATCGCCCCGGCTGAGCTTTGGCACATAAGGGCCTCTAATATAGCATTTCTGGCAAGAGAGGCAACACCCTTGGCCCCAGAGGAGTTAAGCCCCGTATATTTAAGGAAGTCAGAGGCTGAGCTGAAGGTGAAGGCTGTCTGATTTCATAAGACGGGTATTGCCAAAGACGATATATTTAAGACATGGTTGCCTCTTTACCGCCCGTCTTTGTTGTATCTTATTGTTTTAATGAGTTTTATTGACAAGGCTACGGCGTTAGGTTAATATCTAAATTTGGGTATTTACAGGGATTTTTGCGCTTTTAAGTACGGATAGGCTTTAAAAAGGGGGCATATTCGTCTTTATAACAAGAAATTATTAAAAACCTTAAATAAGGAGGCCTTTATGGAAAATCAGGAAGAATGGGTAAAGAAACTCCTTGAAGAAGACGAGGCTTTCAGGAAGACCTACAAAGCCCATAAGGATTACGAGAACCAGATAGGCCGGCTTGAGAAAAAGCCGCACCTCTCGGCTGAAGAAACGGTTGAGAAGAACAGGCTTAAAAAACTGAAATTAGCGCTGAAAGACGAGATGGAAAAGATAATCTCCGTAAGGAGAGCGAAGAGTTAGGAGCGATATTAAGTAAGATGCCGGCCAGAAGCGACAGGATTAAAAAAGGGCTTGAAAGGGTCCCGCACAGGGCCCTCATGTACGCTACAGGGATCCCGAAGGGGGAGATGAGTAAACCCTTCATCGGGGTCGCCACGAGCTTCACGGACCTTATCCCCGGCCACATAGGGATGAGGGACTTGGAGAGGTTCATCGAAAAGGGGGTCCATACCGGCGGCGGATACCCGATGCTTTTTGGGGTGCCGGGCATATGCGACGGCATAGCCATGGGCCACAGGGGCATGCACTACTCGCTCCCTTTAAGGGAGCTTATAGCCGATATGATCGAAAGCGTCGCGGAGGCGCACGCCTTTGACGGCCTGATACTCCTTACCAACTGCGATAAAATCACGCCGGGGATGCTCATGGCAGCGGCCCGCCTCAATATCCCCGCGATAGTGGTGACGGCAGGCCCCATGATGACCGGAAGGTACAGGGGCAGGCGGACTTCTTTCATAAGGAACACCTTCGAGGCGATGGGCCGGTTCAGGGCCGGAGAGATAACCAAAGAGGAGCTCGACTCCTGCGAGATGGGCGCCTGCCCTGGCGCGGGGAGCTGTCAGGGGCTCTATACCGCGAATACCATGAACTGCCTGACCGAGGTCATGGGCATGTCTATGCCGTGGTGCGGCACGGCGCTCGCCGCGTCCGCCGAGAAAAGAAGGATAGCCTTCGACAGCGGCGTAAGGATAGTAGAGCTTATAAAGAAGAACATCACCCCGAGAAAGATAATGACGAGGGCGGCCTTCGAGAACGCGATAAGGGCTGATCTCGCTTTGGGCGGCTCGTCAAATACCGTCTTGCACCTCCTTGCCATAGCGAACGAGGCAGGGGTTAGGCTCCCGCTTGAGACCTTCGATGAGCTGAGCCGGACAACCCCGCACATAACCTCCCTTGAGCCTGTCGGCGAGTATTACATGGAAGACCTCCACTGGGCAGGCGGCATGGGAGCGGTACTGTCGAGGCTTAAAGGGCTCATTAAGGATAACCCGACGGTATCGGGCAAGAGGGTAAAGGCGATAATAGAGGAAGTGGATTACATAGACGATAAGGTCATAAAGCCTCTCGATAAGGCATACCACGCTGAAGGCGGGATAGCCGTTCTGAAGGGCAACATCGCCCCGCTTGGCGCGGTTGTAAAGCAGTCCGGGGTGTCGGATAAGATGATGCGCTTCACCGGGAGCGCGAGGGTCTTTGACTCAGAGGAAGAGGCGATGAAGGCGATCCTCGGCAAGACGATAAAGCCCGGCACGGTGCTCGTCATAAGGTACGAGGGGCCCAAAGGCGGCCCGGGCATGAGGGAGATGCTCGCGCCTACGGCGACGCTTATGGGCATGGGCCTCGGAGAGTCGGTGGCGCTGATAACGGATGGAAGGTTCTCAGGAGGCACAAGGGGGCCTTGCGTGGGGCACATCTCGCCTGAGGCGATGGAGGGCGGGCCCATAGCGCTCGTAAAAGATGGCGATATTATCGAGCTCGACATCCCTCACAGGAAGCTTGAGCTGAGGGTAAGCCCTGAAGAGCTTAAAAGAAGGCGGCAAAGCTGGAAGATGCCCGAGCCTAAGATAAAGGGCGGCTGGCTCGGAAGGTACGCTAAAGCGGTTACATCCGCCTCAACAGGGGCGGTACTTAAATAATAATGGATGCGGTTCCTAAGATGAAAAAAAACGGCGCTCAGGTCTTTTTAGAATGTTTATTGAAGGAAGGGGTCGACACGATCTTCGGCTTCCCGGGCGGGGCCGTATTGCCGGTCTATGACGCCTTATTCGACTCGCCTCTAAGGCACATCCTCGTGCGGCACGAGCAGGGCGCGGTACACATGGCTGACGGCTACGCGAGGGCGACGGGAAGGCCCGGGGTAGTGCTCGTTACATCAGGCCCTGGCGCTACGAATACCGTAACAGGGATAGCCACCGCCTATATGGACTCGATCCCTTTGGTCGTTTTCACGGGGCAGGTGCCTACGGCATTAATCGGCAACGACGCCTTTCAGGAGGCGGACATAGTCGGCATCACGAGGCCCTGCACAAAGCACAACTACCTTGTAAAGGACATAAAGGACCTCCAGAGGATAATAAAGGAGGCGTTCTACATAGCCATGACCGGAAGGCCCGGCCCTGTTCTGGTCGATCTCCCGAAGGACGTATTGACCGCCCCTTGCGAGCTCAAATACCCGGATAAGGTCGAGCTTGACAGCTACCAGCCGAACTACAAGGGCCATCCGGGGCAGATAAAGAAGGCGATAGATTTTATCCTGTCTTCCAAGAGGCCTGTCGTCTATGCGGGCGGGGGCGTGATACTGGCGAATGCCGCAGACGAGCTTAAGGCGTTTTCTACAAGGCTCGGCATCCCGACTACCACTACGCTCATGGGCCTCGGAGGATTTCCGGGCACGCACCCTTTATTTATGGGCATGCTCGGTATGCACGGGACATACTGCGCCAATATGGCGGTAATGAACACGGATTGCCTTATAGCCATAGGCGCGAGGTTCGACGACCGTGTCACTGGCAAGATTGACGAGTTCGCCCCTTATGCCGGGATAGTCCATGTTGACATTGACCCGACCTCGATAAGTAAGAATGTCAGGGTCGATATACCGATAGTCGGCGATGTGAAGAACGTCCTGAAGGACTTATTGAAGGCGATATCCGCTCAAGGGGCAAAGGACTTTAAGGGTAATACGAAGGAGTGGCACTCGCAGATAGACAGCTGGAACTCCACGCATGCCCTGTCGTATAAGAACGACCCAAAGGGCAAGATCAAGCCCCAGTATGTAGTGGAAAAACTCTACGAGCTTACAAAGGGCGACGCCATAATCACTACGGAGGTCGGGCAGAACCAGATGTGGGCCGCGCAGTTCTTTAAATACGACAGGCCCCGGACTTTCATATCATCCGGCGGCCTCGGCACCATGGGTTTCGGCTTTCCAGCTGCGATCGGGGCGCAGATAGCCTTTCCTGATAAGACCGTAATAGATATCGCCGGGGACGGCTCTTTGCAGATGAACATACAGGAGCTCGCCACGGCGGTACAGTACAAACTGCCGGTAAAGGTAGCGATACTCAATAACATGGTCTTGGGCATGGTCAGGCAGTGGCAGGAGTTCTTCTATAACAAGAGGTACTCCCATACATGCATCTCTGTGGCGCCTGATTTCGTCAAGCTCGCCGAGGCTTACGGGGCGGCGGGGCTCAGGGCAAAGACGCCGGGCGAGGTCGAGGGGGTCATAAAAGAGGCGCTTTCGATCAAAGGTAAGCCCGTATTGATGGATTTCCGGGTTGACCCGGCAGAGGATGTCTATCCCATGGTCCCTGCGGGGCAGCCTTTGAATAAGATGCTGTTGGTTTAGGGAGGTCAATCGTTGCGCCATACTATCTCTGTGCTTGTGACAAATGAGTTCGGGGTCCTGTCGAGGATTTCAGGGCTCTTCTCCGGCAGGGGCTTTAATATCGAGAGCCTCTCTGTTGCCGAGACCCTCGACCACCGGATTTCCCGTATGACGATAGTGACAAGCGGGGATGACAAGGTCCTTGAGCAGATAAATAAGCAACTCAATAAGCTCATCAATGTCATCAAGGTGCACGACTTTACGGACGAGGAGCATATAGAGAGGGAGCTGGCTCTTATAAAGGTCACTTCCAATGGGGATACGAGGGCTGAGATACTCTCGATCGTCGATATATTCAGGGCAAAGGTAGTGGATGTCAGCCCGAGGTCATATACCGTGGAGATAACCGGGGACGAGGAGAAGATAGGCGCCATAACAGAGCTGTTCCGCCCGTTCGGGATTAAGGAGATAGTAAAGACAGGCAGGATAGCCATGGCGCGGACCCCGAAGCAGAAATAAAGTTGCCGGTTATCAGCCGCCCGTTATCGGTTTAAAAATACGAAAATAATCCGGGGAGGAGTTTCTGTAATGAAGGTCTATTACGACAAGGACGCGAATCTGGAAAAGATCAGAGGCAAGAAAGTTGCGGTAATAGGTTTCGGAAGCCAGGGCCATGCACACGCGCTGAATTTAAAGGAGAGCGGCATTGATGTCGTGGTGGGCCTCAAGAAAGACGGCAACTCCTGGAAAAAGGCGGAGGCGGCCGGGGTGAATGTCAGTATCGTCCCGGATGCCGTAAAAGGCGCCGATGTAGTGATGATACTTATACCCGATGAGCTTCAGGGGGACACTTACAAGGCTGAAGTAGGGCCGAATCTCAAGAAGGGCGCGTACCTCGCGTTCGCGCACGGCTTCAACATACACTTCGGCCAGATAGTGCCGGATAAGAGCGTCAATATCTTCATGGCGGCCCCCAAGGGGCCGGGCCACCTTGTAAGGCACGAGTTCACGAAGGGCAACGGCGTGCCTGCGCTCGTTGCCGTTTATCAGGACGCCTCAGGAGATACCCTCGACGTCGCCCTTGCCTACGCGAGCGCCATAGGAGGCGGCAGGGCCGGGATAATCGAGACTACCTTCAAGGACGAGACGGAGACAGACCTCTTCGGAGAGCAGGCGGTCCTGTGCGGCGGCGTCAGCGCCCTCATTACAGCAGGGTTCGAGACGCTTGTGGAGGCGGGCTACCCGCCTGAGATGGCTTATTTCGAGTGCCTTCACGAGATGAAGCTCATAGTGGATCTTATCTACGAGGGGGGGATATCGAACATGAGGTACTCGATAAGCAACACCGCCCAATACGGCGATCTCACGAGGGGGCCGAGGATAGTCACCGATGAGACTAAGAAAGAGATGAAAAGGATCCTCAACGAGATCCAGACCGGGGCCTTCGCGAAGGAATGGATGCTCGAGAACAGGGCCAATAAGCCGGTCTTCAGCGCGCTGACGAGGATCGGGCAGGCCCACCAGATAGAAAAAGTAGGGGCGAAACTAAGGGACATGATGCCCTGGCTTAAAAAGGGAAAGATAGTAGATAAGAGTAAAAATTAAGCGCCGTTGATGGTTGTCCGTTTATCGTGTCCGTGAAATGAAAGGAAAGTTTAATTTTTCGCTCGCCATGCGTTTTCAAGCGAATCTTTTGCGGCTGCGATTTACGGTCACGGGACACGGTGAACGGTAATATCAAATGCGCATTCCGATAGCCCCAGAGGGCTACCCCTTTATACTGCCAGCTTTATTAGGTATAATCATCGTATGGGCCGCGGGTTTCTTTTGGCTTGAGGCGGTCTTACTCCCGCTCGTGGCCTTTGTCGTAGCCTTTTTCAGGGACCCTGAAAGGAGGGTCCCCTCTGACAAGGACTCTATCATAAGCCCGGCTGACGGCAAGGTCATAAAGGTGGAGCACCTTAGAGACGATAGGTTCCTTAAAAGCGAGGCGCAGAGGATCAGCATCTTCATGAACGTCTTTAACGTCCATGTGAACAGGGCCCCTGCCTCCGGCAGGGTAAAGAAGATACTCTACAACAAGGGCAAGTTCTTTAACGCGAGCCTCGATAAGGCCTCCCTTGAGAACGAGCAGAACGCGCTGATAGTAGAGGCGGAGAACGGCAAGACCTTCGCCTTCAACCAGATAGCGGGGCTCATCGCCCGCAGGATCGTCTGCTACGCGAAGGAAGGGAGCAAATTAATAAAGGGCGAGAGATTCGGCATGATAAGGTTCGGCTCAAGGGTTGATGTTTATCTGCCGAAGGGATGTAAGGTGGCCGTAACAGTGGGCGACAAGGTAAAGGCGGGAAGCTCGATACTGGGGTACTGGCATGCTCGATAACGAGATACAGCAGGAAAATAATCCTAAGAAGAGGAACATAAAGAAGGGCGTCTATCTCCTGCCGAACCTTATTACCTCGGCGAGCCTCTTCGGCGGGTTCTACTCCATTATAGCCTCCCTCGACGGCCACTTCGAAAGAGCCGCTGTCGCGATATTCATCTCCGCCATACTCGACGGCCTTGACGGGAAGATTGCGAGGCTTACGGGCTCTTCCAGCAAGTTCGGGGTCGAGTACGATTCATTGGCTGATTTGATAGCCTTCGGCCTTGCGCCGGGGGTATTGATATTCACCTGGGCATTACGCCCGTTCGGCAGGTACGGCTGGCTTGCGGCCTTCCTCTATGTGGTATGCGGGGCCCTTAGGCTCGCGCGATTTAACGTCCAGATGACGACTATAGAGAGTAAGCGTTTTAACGGGCTTCCCATACCGGCCGCCGCCGCGCTTGTCTGCATGACGGTATTAATGTTCTTCTATCTCGGGCGCGGCGAGGAGATGGCAAAGCACATAACCGTGCTTGTAATCGTCTATGCGCTGGCTTTCCTCATGATAAGCAATGTTAAGTACTATAGCTTTAAGGAGCTTAGCCTCTCTCAGAGGATGCCCTTCAGGCTTTTAGTAGGCCTGATATTCCTCCTTATCGTGGTAGCGGCCGAGCCTACGGTCATGCTTTTCATACTCACCTTGGGCTACGTCGTCTCAGGGCCGATCACGACCCTTATCGACAAGAGAAAGAGGTTCCCTTTAAAGCAGAAGGGCGACAAGAAGGAGCCTAAAGAGATAGGGCTCCACGGCAAATAATATGGACAACAGGGTAAGGATATTCGACACAACGCTCCGGGACGGCGAGCAGTCCCCGGGCGCCTCGATGAACGTCGAGGAGAAGATAATGGTCGCTAAACAGCTCGCCAAGCTCGGCGTCGACGTCATAGAGGCGGGGTTCGCCTTCAGCTCTCCGGGGGATTTCGAGGCGGTAAGGAGGGTGGCTCAGGAGGTCGAGGGCCCGGTCGTATGCAGTTTGGCGCGGGCGAAACCCGAGGACATAGATTCTGCCTGGGGCGCGCTCAAGGGCGCCCCAAGGCCCCGCATACATACCTTCATCTCAACTTCTGATATACACCTGAAGCACCAGTTCAGGCTCACAAGGAAAGAGGCATTGAAGAGGGCCGTTGAGATGGTGGAGCGGGCACGGGGTTATGTGGAGGACGTGGAGTTCTCCGCAATGGACGCGTCGAGGACGGAACCCGAATACCTTTACGAGGTGATTGAGGCCGCTATCGGCGCAGGCGCAAGCACGATAAACATCCCTGATACCGTCGGGTACGCCCTGCCTCAGCCATTCGGCGAGCTTATAAAAGGCATAAGGGAAAATGTAGGGAACATAGGCAAGGCGATGATATCGGTCCACTGCCATAACGATTTGGGGCTTGCGGTGGCGAACTCGCTTGCGGCTGTGGTAAACGGCGCGAGGCAGGTAGAGTGCACGATAAACGGCATAGGAGAGAGGGCAGGGAACTGCTCTTTGGAAGAGATAGTGATGATACTCAGGACGAGGAAGGACCTCCTCGGCCTCGATACGTCGATAAATACCGAGCAGATATACCCGGCGAGCAGGCTCGTTAGCGGGATTACCGGCATAATGGTGCAGCCGAACAAGGCGATAGTGGGCGACAACGCCTTTGCGCACGAGTCCGGCATACATCAGGACGGGCTCCTAAAGGATAAGACCACCTACGAGATTATGAGGCCCGAATCGGTCGGCATCTCGCGCTCTAAGCTCGTCTTGGGCAAGCACTCAGGGAGGCACGCATTCAAGACCCGGCTTTCCGAGCTCGGCTACGATATTACGGGCGAGGGCCTCGATAAGGCCTTCGAGCGCTTCAAGAAGCTCGCTGACAAGAAGAAAGAGGTCTTTGACGAGGACATCGAGGCCATAGTTCAGGACGAGGTATTGAGGCTGGATCTGACCGAGAGGTATAAGCTCGTAAAGCTCAATGTCCGCAGCGGCACCGATACCCCTCCTACGGCCGAGGCCGTGCTTGAGGTGGACGGAAAGACCGTATCAGAAGAAGGCCACGGCGACGGGCCGGTGGACGCCGCCTACAATACCATAGCGAAGATCACGGGCACGAAGAGCACGCTCCTTAAGTATTCGGTAAACGCCATAACAGGCGGGACCGACGCGCAGGGAGAGGTATCCGTCAGGCTTAAGGAAGGCGAGCACACGGTATTGGGGCAGGGCTCGCATACGGACATAATAGTGGCCAGCGCCAAGGCTTACATAAACGCGCTCAACAGGTTAGAGTACAAGAAGAAAGAGAGAAAAGAGAACCTTATCTTATAACCGCTGAAAGGAATAGAAGACTGGACTTATGAGGCCGATGACGATAACCGAGAAGATCCTTGCCAGGCACGCCGGTGTAAAGGAGGTCGCGCCCGGCGAGCTTATTAACGCCAAGGTCGATATAGCCTTAGGTAACGACATTACAGCCCCCATAGCCATATTTGAGTTCAAGAAGTCAGGGGCGAAGAAGGTCTTTAACAGGAATAAGGTCGTGCTCGTTCCAGACCACTTCACGCCCAACAAAGACATTAAGTCAGCCAACCAGTGCAGGATCTTGCATGACTTCGCCATTGAGCAGAAGCTTACCCATTATTACGAGGGCGGGGAGGTCGGGGTCGAGCACGCCCTTCTGCCTGAAAAAGGGATAGTCGTTCCCGGCGATCTGGTCATAGGCGCCGACTCCCACACGTGCACATACGGCGCGCTCGGCGCGTTCTCTACAGGCGTCGGCTCAACGGATCTCGCGGCCGTGATGATAACGGGCGAGCTATGGTTCAAGGTCCCTGAGTCGATTAAGTTCGCGTTCACGGGAAAATTGGGAAAATGGGTAAGCGGCAAGGATTTAATACTCCAGATAATAGGCGATATAGGCGTTGACGGCGCGCTTTATAAGGCGATGGAGTTCACAGGCAGGCCGATCGAGAGCCTTTCGATGGACAGCAGGATGAGCATGTGCAACATGGCTATAGAAGCGGGCGCGAAGAGCGGCATAATAGCCCCTGATAAGATAACAAAGGCGTATGTCGAGAAGAGGGCTGAGAGGCCCTATAAGTTCTATTCGAGCGATGAGGACGCGGCATACTCGGAAGTGAAGGAATACGACTGCGATAGAATCGAGCCCAAGGTCGCCTGCCCGCATCTGCCGGAGAACACGAAGAACGTAGGCGAATTAAAGAATATCACCATTGATCAGGTGGTAATCGGCTCCTGCACGAACGGGAGGATTGAGGATCTGGCCGTAGCCGCGAAGATACTAAGGGGCAAGAAGGCTGCAAAATATGTGAGGCTCATAATCATACCTGCCACGCCCTATATCTATAACGAGGCTATGAAGAAGGGATACTTCGATATATTCCTGAAGGCCGGGGCTGTCATAAGCCCGCCTACCTGCGGCCCGTGCCTCGGCGGGCATATGGGGGTACTCGCCGCTGGCGAGAGGGCTGTTTCCACGACGAACAGGAATTTCGTGGGAAGGATGGGGGATGTTAAGAGCGAGGTCTATCTTGCAAACCCGGCGGTTGCCGCCGCCTCAGCCATAAAGGGCAGGATCGCCCATCCTGATGAAGTTATGAAGCGGTAAAAAGGGGCTTAAGAAGGGTTTTTTAGACTTCATCAGGCCTTTATGACCCGGAAGATACACCCCTCCCATTATATCCTATACGACTGGTTCGCCCCCCTGTACGACCTCGGGGTCTGGCTTTTGGCCGCGCCCTTCGGGGGAGAAGACAGGATAAGGGAGGCTGTTTTAAGCGAAATCGAATCCGGTGGACTTGCCGGCAAAAAGGCGCTTGAGGTTTTCGCCGGAACCGCAACGCTATCCATAGCCGCGGCAGAGAAAGGCGCGGACGCCGTAGCCGTAGATTTAAGCGCAGGGATGCTGAAGGTCGCCGGCGAAAAGGCGAAGAGGGCAGGAGTAAAGCTCAGGATTTTGAGGGCCGATGCCGCCGAGCTACCTTTTCCTGCCGGGACCTTCGACAGGGTAATCGCCTCAATGGGCCTGCACGAGACCCCTGATGAGCTTATCCCGGCGGTCTTAAAAGAGGCGCACAGGGTGTTAAGGGGCGGAGGGCGCCTGACCATATTCGACTTCCACAGGGCGGAAGGGGCCGCTAAATACTTTCAGGGCCTCTTCTTCGTTTTTTTCGAGGGGGAGACGGCCCGCAGCTGGGTATCGGCGGACATTCAGGCGCTCCTTAGGGATACGGGCTTTAAAAATTTTAAAAGGAAATTCTTTTTAAGAAGGTCGCTTCAGCTCCTGACGGCAGATAAGACCTAATTTAAGAGGTGGATAGATGAGGTTTAAGGGCAAGGCTTGGAAGTTCGGCTCGGACATAGATACCGACAGGATAATACCGGCGCGGTATTTGAATACCTCGGACCCAAAGGAGCTGGCGAAGCACTGCATGGAGGACGAGGACGCCTCCTTCGCCTCAAAGGTCGAGGCAGGCGACATTATAGTGGCCCAAAAGAACTTCGGCTGCGGCTCATCCCGCGAGCACGCGCCTATCGCCATTAAGGCCTGCGGGGTGGCCTGCGTAATAGCCAAGAGCTTCGCGAGGATATTCTACAGGAACTCCTTCAACATGGGCCTGCCGATACTTGAGTCCGACGAGGCGGCGGACTCGACCGATCCGGGGGACGTATTGGAGGTGGATATGGATACGGGCGAGATAGTGAACGCAACGAAGAACCTGCATTTCAAGGCGCGCCCTGTCCCGCCTTTCATGCAGGAGCTTATAAACGCGGGGGGCCTCATGGAGTCGATTAAAAAGAGGGGAATGGTATGAAGAAAGACGGCGTAAAGAGCAAGATCCTTTTGAGCGAAAAGCTGCACATCGAGAACAAGACCCTTTTCGTTGACCTGAAGGAGAACGAGGTCGGGAGGTTCCTCCAGATAGCGGAGCTATCGAACGACAGAAGATCGACGGTGGTCATCCCGATAAGCGGGCTTCCCGCGTTTCTGGAGACGCTACAGAAGATCTCCGGCAGCTCGATCTAACAGGATGCTGAAAAAGTCCGTCCTGGACTTTTTCAGCCAGATTTGGCCGGAGAGCTTCCGTCCAATCCTTACAAATTGCTCGACTTTTTTAGTCTCGCAATTAGGCAATCCTTCCCCTATAAGGGGGATTGCATATCAGGTTGCGGCTTGAAGCAACCTGATAAAACCTAAAGAATCCTGCTGGTTAGAAGAGAAATCTAATAAGTTTTATTATGGGGGCCCTATTACTTCGGGGCCTCTTTTAATCGGGTGCCCGGCTTTGTGCCGCCCTTTTAGGGGCGCATCAAACGAGCTATATAAAAGGCGATTACCTTGCCGACAATCCCCGCCATTTATGGCGGGGTAATTGAATACATCATAAAGGAGCTGTAATGGAGAGGTTCAATATCGCTGTATTGCCGGGCGACGGCATAGGCCCGGAGATAGTAGCAGAGGCCGTAAAGGTATTAAAAGAGGCAGGGAAAAGATTCAAGGCCGGGTTCAATCTCAAGGAGGCGCCCGTAGGCGGGGCGTCTATCGACGCCAGCGGAGTCCCCCTGACTGACGAGGTGTTGAGCCTTGCTTTAAAGAGCGACGCGGTGCTTTTGGGCGCTGTCGGCGGGCCGAAGTGGGAGGGGCTCGATTACTCGATAAGGCCGGAAAGGGCGCTCCTTGCTTTAAGAAAAGAGCTCGGGCTTTTCGCGAACCTAAGGCCCGCAAAGATATACAAGGTATTGATTGACGCATCCACCTTAAAGCCAGAGGTCATAGAAGGCGTTGATTTAATGGTCGTAAGGGAGCTTATTGGAGGGCTTTACTTCGGCACGCCAAAGGGCATTGAGAAACTTCCCGACGGCACTGAGCGGGGCGTGAATACGATGGTCTACACGACCCCTGAGATAGAAAGGATCGCCAAGGTAGGCTTCGAGGTAGCCCGCAAAAGAAGAAAGAAGCTCTTAAGCGTTGACAAGGCTAATGTCCTTGAGACGACCGAGCTATGGAGGAAGGTCGTAACGAAGATGGGCAAGGACTACCCGGATGTGGAGTTGAGCCACATGTATGTAGATAACTGCTCGATGCAGCTAATAAGGAACCCCAGGCAGTTCGATGTCATCGTAACTGAAAATACATTCGGAGATATACTTTCTGACGAGGCCTCGATGCTCACCGGCTCTATCGGGATGCTCCCCTCGGCAAGCCTCGGGGCTACCAGGAACAGGGCGATGTACGAGCCCATCCACGGGAGCGCCCCTGACATAGCTGGCAAGGGCATAGCCAACCCCATAGCGACGATTTTATCCGTTGCCATGATGCTCAAATACTCCTTCGACAAGGAGGAGGCGGCCTCTTTGATAGAAAACGCTGTGGAGGCGGTCTTGAACAAGGGCTTAAGGACTGCTGACATATACCAGCCCGGAACGAAAAAGGTGAGCTGTAAAGA